>NZ_WWJX01001119.1 GCF_009865215.1 Streptomyces sp. SID3343
TGTATTGCCCACGGAGGTTGGTGACGGAACGCACGGCGTTGTGATCTTGAACGAGTGAGGGCCTTCCGGGTTCGGTGTGGATTGCGACATCTCCACCGAACGACAGAAGGCCCTCATGCCCCACCGTAATGCACCCCTGACCGAGACCGGACGCCTACGTCTGGCCCGCTGCGTCGTCGACGACCTCTGGCCGCTGCGACGGGCCGCGGAACGCTTCCAGGTGTCCGTCACCACTGCCGCCAGGTGGGCTGCCCGCTACCGCGAAGCGGGCGAGGCCGGGATGGTCGACCGCTCCTCGCGGCCGCACCGCAGCCCGCGCCGGACGCCGACCCGAACCGAGCGCCGGATCGTCAAGGTCCGCGTCCTGCGCCGCTGGGGACCGGCCCGCATCGCCTACCTCCTCGGCCTGAACCCGGCAACGGTGCACCGCGTCCTCACCCGCTACAAACTCGCGCGACTCGCCCACCTCGACCGGGCCACCGGGCGGGCGATCCGCCGCTACGAACACGCCGCACCCGGCGACCTGGTCCACGTCGACATCAAGAAGCTCGGGAACATCCCCGACGGCGGCGGCCACAGGGCCCTCGGCCGTGCCGCCGGACGCAGGACCCGCGCCAAGGTCGGATACGCCTACCTCCACAACGCCGTCGACGACCACTCCCGCCTCGCCTACACCGAAATCCTCACCGACGAGAAGAAGGAAACCGCCGTTGGTTTCTGGTCGCGAGCGCACGCCTACTTCGCCTCGTGCGGGATCACCGTGCGGCGGGTCCTGACCGACAACGGCTCCTGCTACAGGTCTCGTGACTGGCGCAACTCCCTTGCAAGGCAAGGAATATCGCACAAACGGACCCGTCCGTATCGGCCGCAGACGAACGGCAAGGTCGAGCGCTTCAACCGCACCCTCCTCGACGAATGGGCCTACGCGAGGCCCTACCGCACCGAGACGGAGCGACGCGAGGCGTTCCCGGCCTGGCTGCACTCCTACAATCACCACCGCAGACACACCGCGCTCAAGGGCCACCCACCCGCCAGCCGCGTCACCAACCTCACGGGTGAATACACCTAGCGCGCGTCGGGATTGGCGCGGGTGGGTGATGTGGCGGGCGCCCTTCGGGGCGGCCGAGGATCGCAACCACGCGCGCATGATCGGTAAATCCTGGAAGGCCACGTGGCGGGCGCCCTTCGGAGCCGCCGAGGATCGTAACGCAGAATGGGTTATGGATGCCGATTGTCCCCGCCGGGTCAGCTGCATCGAGGAGAGAAGCTAGTCGTGGTTCCTCTGCTTCTCGTCTTCGGGCGTGGGCGTCGCGGCAGGAGGGGTTGGCGGCAGCGTAGCGGCGGATGCGCGCAACTCTTGTCCGCAGCGGTCGCCGCGCGGACGATCATGTCGGGGGTGCGAGGCTCAGGCCAGATGGCGATGAGGTAGTCCTCGACGGGGTCCTTGCGTCCGGCGTCGTAGGCGGTGTCTCGGCCGCGGGCGTGCGCTCGTAGTCAATACCATCCCGTGCCTTCGGTGCTCAGGACGCAGGGTCGATATTGGTCCGTCGTCGAAGGAGTCGACCCGGAGTTCACCGAAGGGGGCGTACGCGCTCGCTTCGGTGAACTCCTGCCAGTTGTCCTCGTTCGCTATCGCGAATGAGTGGGCTCTGACGAGCGCTTGTACTCGCACATTGCCGGTGTGGATTCCTGTGTAGATCAGTGCGCCGCCCGACATGGTCACCACAAGGCCGTTCGACCTGAGTTCCTGGGTCATTCGCTGCAAGCCGCCGGAGAGGCTCTGCCCGCCCTGGGTTCGTCGCCGTCCCGGGCGATCCAGGGATTTACGAGGTGTTACGCCCGGTGCCCGTCCGGGCGTAACACCTCGCAACCCCACATGGGCCCACAGGTTGCTGCGGTCTCCGTGCTGGCCCCATGTGGCCAGTCCGGTGCTGACGCAAGTGGCGGTGGGATCGGTGCCGACAGGCACGGTGGTGATGTGATGCTCGCGCCGCCCCGGGGCAAGCGCACATGGTGAGGCCGATCTTCCGAAGAGCGTCACGGTGGTGCGGGAGGCGAATGGTTCGGCCGCGAGGGCGGCGCGAGTGTGAGGGCGTCCGCAACTGAGAGTCAACCGGGCTTGCTGGTCCTTCGCGCGCACCTGACGCCCGTTGTGTACCTGCGCGCTCACTTCGCGCTCACGCTCGGCGCTGGTTGGGAGGCGACTAGCTTGTCGCGATCGCAAAACCGCTGGTCACTGCCTTGGAAGCGGTGACCGATGGTGGGGCGTCAGGGGATCGAACCCTGAACCCGCGGATTAAAAGTCCGCTGCTCTGCCAATTGAGCTAACGGCCCGGTTGGGCGCCGGCGGTCGCCCGCGTTTTGCCCACCGGAAGAGTACCGGTAACCGATCGAACCTGCTGCGAGTATCCCCGGACACGCCGTGACCTGCGCAGATGGGGCTTGGGCGAACTCGACGCGGGTGCGTCGGCGGAGTAGGTCCGAGGGCGCGAACGAGACAATACGTACACGGCGTGGTGGAGCGCCCACACCTTGCGCTCCTCAGGAAATCCGCGTGACGGGGCAAAAATCCGGCTCAGATGGCCATGCTCGCGGAGATCCGGGCTCACACCGGGCTCACAATTGGCCAGTTCGGGCTTCGCGGCATGGCTACTCTGTGTTAATCGAGCTGTCTTGCGCACCTTGGCGTTCGGTTCGCGATGAGCAGCCAGCGCGATACACGGCAGACCGGGCAAGAGACGACCTACGGGGCGGCGCACGAGTTCGCACCTGGGCGAGTTCTGGCACGGGTCGCCGCCGGGCCTGCGCAGTCGCTCGGGTGCACAGCCGCCCGCACAATCGTCCGCGACCGATACGTCTCGGCGACGGCTCACGCCGCGAGCCTGGGTAGGACGCCGCTCGGTGGCGTCGGTCGTTGTCAGGCGGTCAGGAGTTCGTGCAGTTCTCGCGCGGTTTTTTCGCGTTGGTGTCGGGCGGGAACGGAGTGGTACAGGTCCAGGGCGCGGCGGTGAACGAGACCGGTTCGGAAGGCGGCGGGGAGGTCGGCCATGACGGTGATCGTGCGTCGGCATGCCTGTTCGGTGTCGCCGTCGTCGTGGTGGAGGCAGGTGGCCGCGTCGATGGTCAGCAGGGAGCGGGTCATGGTGCTGGTCGGCGCGGACAATTCCAGTGCCCGGTGTTGGCTCTCGCGGGCGCGGGTGGTGTCGCCGAGCGCGGTGAACGCGTGGGACAGGTGTACGTGGTGTTTCTGCTCGCCGTGGGTGAGCCAGGTGTCGGCCCGCGCTTGGGTGTCGAGCCGTTCCATGAACGCGTCGGCGGTCGTGATCGCCTTGCGGGCCTGTTCGGGCTGGTGGGACAGGGCGTAGGCGCGGGCGGCGACGGCGGCGGCGAGGGTCGCGGCGGCGGTGGGCCGGTCCCCGGCGATCTGCCGGGCCTGTTCGGCCAGGAGTGCGGCGGCCTGGGGGGCGCCGTAGTTCAGCGGCACCATCGCCTCGCGGGCCAGGACCCACGCGTGCAGTTGGTTGTCGCGGGACTCCTTGGCGGCGGTGGACGCGGTGGCGAACCACGCGCGGGCGTCCTTGCGGGCGCCGAGGTCGTGCAGCACGATCGCGACCATGCCCGCCATCTGCCCGGCGGTGCGGCACACCCGGATGCGTGTGGGCACCGGTTGAGGGGTGTCGAGGAAGGGCCGGAGTTCGGCGAAGTCGCTTGCGAGGTCGGCCAGTACGCGGGTCGGGGCTTGGCCGTGGTAGCCGTAGCCGTAGGTTTCGGCGGCGGCCTCCAGGTCGGACAGGTCGGCCGGGGCGGTGTCGGCGGCGAGCGCGAGGTCGAGCGAGCGTCGGGTGTCGGTCAGGGCGGTGAGCGCGGTCGCGCCGAGACCCGTGGCGAGCGCGCCGCGCAGCAGTCGGCGGCGGTTCACGGCGTCGTCTCCATCGTCGGACTCCGGTGGGGATGTGGGGAAGTGGTGCTCCCAGGGTCGCGCAGCGAGCCCCAAAAGCGCACCGGGAATCCCGAGCGCGTCCGCGACGCGTTCGATGGTCTCCAGCGCGGTCACGCTCGCATCACCCCGCGCGATCTTGGAGATTCGCTCGGCTTTCATCCCGCACGATTGACTCATCCGGTAGAAGCTGACGCCGTTGTTGCGCGCCATGGCGAACACCGCCGTGAAGTCGCGATCGTGGACGGCACGTACGAAGACCGGGTCGTTCAGTAATCTGCGCGGAATCCGGGCCGGTGACGGTCCTGAGTCGTCCACGAGTGTCCCCCTCTGCCCTCATAGCGTGACCCAGCGTCGCCGCTCCACGCCACCCCCACGGTGGGACCCCATCGTGGGGCTTACCGGCCGCCGCGGTCCCGGCTTCACTGGCGGATGTCACTCGGCCGAGTCAATCCGGCCGCCGATCCCGTCCACAGGAGGATTCATGGAGTCCAAGTCGCAGATCGCCGCCGCCGGTACCGAGGTGCCGGAGAAGGAGACCGACAAGATCACCGGGCCCGTGGTGGTCGCCGTCGACGTCGAGGACGAGGAGTAGTCCCTTCTCGCGTGTCCGCGTCCTGACCGGGCGCCCCTCCCACGCGGGTTCGCAAGGACCCGGGGAGGAGGGGCGCCCTTCGCGCTCCACCGTGGAGGTCACAGTGATTCACGTGTTCACGGGCCCGACGCTGTCGCGGTCGGAACCGGCCCTTGCCGCGCCCGGCGTACGGGTGTTGCCACCCGCACGCCACGGCGACCTCTTCGACGACGCGATCCGCGAAGGCGACACCGTGGTGCTCCTCGACGGCCTGTACCACCAGGCTCCGGCGCTGCGGCACAAAGAATTCCTGGCCGCGATGGGCCGAGGGGTGCGGGTGATCGGGGCGGCGAGTATCGGCGCGTTGCGCGCGGCCGAACTCGCCCCGTTCGGGATGCTCGGAGTCGGTGACGTCTACGCCGCCTACGCCCGGGGAGAGATCGTCGGGGACGACGAGGTCGCCGTCGGCCAGTCACCCGACGGCGACTTTCGCGCACTCACCTGGCCGATGGTCAACCTGCGCCACGTCCTGGAACTGGCCCACTCGGCCGGGGTCCTGGAGGGCGAGCGGGCCGCCGCGCTGTCGGCGGCGCTGCGCGCGATCTACTACCCGCAGCGCACGCCAGCCGCCGTGCGGGCCGTGTCCCGCCGCAGGGGCGAGACGCGGTTCGGCGAGTGGCTGGCCGAACGCCTCGAAGAGGACCGGAACTTCGGCAATCTCAAACGCGCCGACGCTCTCGCGGCCGTGCACGTCGCGCTCCACGGGCGGGCGCCGGCCGGGCATCGCCCCTTGCCCGCGCTGTGGGAGACGACGTACTTCCGACGCTGGTCCAACGCCTTCGCCCGCACCCGCGTCGACGGCCTGGACCTGTCCACCGAGGACCGCCTCGTCTACCAACAGGTGTTCGACCCGGCCTTCCGCGAGACCTGGGCGGTCTATCTCGAACGCCGCTCCCGTTGGCCGGTCGACGGCGGGCCGGGCCGGCCGCTTGCGGAGCGGCTGGGCCGAGCCACCGGTGGGGACCTGCCGGCCGATCGCGTGTTTCACCCAGCCGTCGACCTGCGGGACGAGGCGACCGTGGCCCTGCTGCTCGCCGGCGAGACCGCGGCGGACCGCCGGGCCGTCGCCCGGTACGCGCACGCCCGAACCCTGGCGCCCGGCAGCCGACTCGGGTTCTCGACCGCGTCGGTGCGCGAGGACCTCACCCGCGATCTCCTGCGGAGGGTGTGGCGGTGCCCCGCACAGGGCCTGGACGCGCAGGCGTCCGCGCGCGGGCTGGTCCACGGAGCACGCGCCGTGGAGGCGGCCAAGCGGCTCGTGCCCGGATTCCTGGACGAGAGGGCCGAGAAGACCGAGCGCACTCAGGAGGTCTGTGGTGGGCGTTGACACCTTGGTGGCGCTGCCGGGCACGGTGCGCGCCCGCACTCCTGAGCAGACATGGGAGGCGGTGGCGGGGCACCTGGGTGATTACGGCATCACCCGGGTCGCCGACCTGACCGGTCTGGACTGCGTCGGGCTACCGGTGTGGACGGCGATCCGCCCCGCCTCCACGACCCTGTCCACCTCCCAAGGCAAGGGCGCCACCCACCTGTTGGCGAAACTGTCCGCGGTCATGGAGGCGATCGAGTTGTGGCACGTCGAACAGCCGCTGCCGGTGGCCGCTCGCGGGCCGGCCGTCGACGTCGCGCCCCACTGCCCGGTGGCCGCACTGCCGTCAATCGTCCCGCACGCCGCTCACACCCTGGCCCGGATGGTGTGGGAGTGGACATCCGGAACCGGCCTGCTCGACGGCGAGCCGATACTGCTGCCGGTCGACCTGGTCCGCCGCCGGACCCGACGACCCGAATGGAACCCCGATGTGCTGCGTGCCACCAGCACCGGACTGGCCTGCGGCAACAACCGGGACGAGGCCCTGTTGCACGCGCTGTTCGAGGTGGTGGAGCGAGACGTGCTGTACCGCGACGCGATGGCGGACGGGCGACGGCGGACATGGATTCACCCGGAGTCGGTCCGCGACCCCTACGGCCGGGAGGTGGTCGAACGGCTGACGGCCGCGGGCATGGCGGTGGAGATCGCGCTGGTGGACGGCCCGTACGCGATACCGGTGTGCGTGGCCTACCTGTGGTCCTCCGACTTCCCCGTCGTCTTCGCCGGCGGCGGCTGCCACAGTGACCCGGAGATCGCGCTGACCCGGGCGTTGACCGAGGCCGCGCAATCCCGGGTGACCGCCATCGCCGGGACGCGCGACGACCTGCCCGGCGAGGTCGCCGGCTTCGACGCCCCCTCCTTCGCCCCGGCGCGGTCCACAGGGCTCGCTCCGTGGCCCGAGGCGACCAGCCGCTTCACCCCGACCCGGGGCGGCTTCGCCGGGCAGGTCGCCGACATGGCGCGGCGCGTTCTACAGGTCACCGGCCACGAACCGGTCGCCTTGGACCTGTCCGACCCGGCCGGCCCGGTCCACGCCGTGCAGGTCGTCTGCCCAGGCACCCGCTCACGGATCAGGAGGTCGATGCCCCGATGAACCCCACCACGGCGGCGCCTTCGCCCGCTCCCGGTGCCCGGCGCTCCGCCCGGTACGACGCTTTCCACGCTGCCCGCGCCCGCACCGACGCAGTCGCCCGCCTGTACGCCGCGGCGATGGGAGACGACTACCCGCACGAGATCGCCGCGTCGAGCTCGTGCGACTGGCCCCTGCTCGGGCTACTGACCGCGCGACTGCGGATGCGCCCGGGCCGGCTCCTGGTGGACGCCGGCTGCGGAACCGGCGGCATCGGCCTGTGGCTCGCCCGCGCCCTGGCCGTGCGCCTGGAGGGCTTCGACCTCTCCCCGGTCGCGGTGACCCAGGCCACCGGCCGCCGCGCCCACTTCCTGGACGGCGACATCGGTCGCGCCGCGTTCCGCGTCGCCGAGCTGGAGGACACCGGCCTGCCCGACTCCAGCGCTCACGGCATCGTGTGCGTGGACGCCCTCGGCCGGGCCACGGACCGGGACGCGGCGGTGCGCGAACTCGGCCGCGTCCTGGCCCCCGGCGCCCGGCTGGTCATGACCCGGTCGTTGCGGCGCGGCGCGCAAGGGGCCTGGGACGCACAGGCCCGTGCCGCCGGCCTCACGGTCGAGCACGTGGACGAGCGCCCGACCGAACCAACAATGTGGGACAGGCTCTACCGGCTGTGGATCGCCCACGCCGACGACCTACGCCAAGAACTCGGCGAGGTCCGGACACAGGACATGCTGCGCGAGGCGCACCGGGTCCTGCCCACACTGCCAGGCCGGCGCGCGGTACTGCTGACCCTGCGGCGCCCGAACACACCGGACACGGCCGATGCCGCCGGTAGGATGCCCGGGCCCGGGCGCCGTCCCGGTGACGAGTTACCCGGCGAGAGGACCTTGCAGTGAACCGGCACCAACCCGCCCGCGCGGCGGTGTTCTCGGCCGGGTCCTGGGGTACCGCCGTCGCCAAGATCATGGCCGACGCAGGCAGCAGCGTCGTCGTGCACGCCCGCCGCAGCGAGATCGCCGACGCGATCAACACGGCGCATCGCAACCCGAACTACCACCCGGACGTCGAACTACCCGCCTCACTGACGGCCACCACCGACGCGGCCACCGCTCTGGCCGGCGCGGACTTCCTCGTGCTGTCCATCCCGGCGCAGTCCCTACGGGAAAACCTCGCCCGATGGGCGCCGCACATCGGGCCCGACACCGTGATCGTGTCGCTGATGAAGGGCATCGAACTGGGCAGCGGCCTGCGCGCGAGCCAGGTCGTCACCGAGGTGACCGGCATCGGCGCGGAGCGGGTCGCGGTGCTCTCGGGACCGAACCTCGCCGGAGAGATCATGGCCGGCCAACCGGCCGCCGCCACCGTCGTCTGCCCCGACGAAGAAACCGCCCGCCGCGTCCAACGCGCCTGCCACACCCCCTACTTCCGGCCCTACACCGGCACCGACGTGATCGGCTGCGAGCTGGGCGGCGCGGTCAAGAACGTCATCGCCCTCGCGGTGGGCATCGCCTCGGGCATGGGCCTGGGCGACAACGCCGCCGCGATGCTCATCACCCGAGGACTCGCCGAGACCACCCGACTGGCCACCGCCATGGGCGCCCAGCCGACCACCCTGGCCGGGTTGGCCGGCCTGGGCGACCTGGTCGCCACCTGCTCCTCCCCGCTCTCGCGCAACCGCACCTTCGGCACCCACCTCGGCCGCGGCCTCAGCGTCGAACAGGCAACGGCCGCCACCCGACAGACCACCGAGGGCGTCAAGTCCGCCGAGGCGATCCTCGCCCTGGCCCACGCCCACGACGTCGAGATGCCGATCACCGACCTGATCTCCGCCCTGCTGCACGAGAAGCTCACCCTCGACCAGGCCACCACCGCACTGATGCAGCGGCCCCCCAAGCCCGAGCACTGACCCCGGCGCCCCACCTCGCGGGGCCCCGGTCCGATCCGCACGTTCCCCTCCTCGTCACGGAGGCTCTCGTCATGCGCGTTTCCGCGCTGCCCGTCGCCCAGATCGCCGTCACTCTCGCCCTGATCGCGTGGATGATCACCGGCTTCACCCGCCTGCCCGGCCGCTGGATGCGCTGGAAGATGTTCTGCCGCGCCACCTTCACGATCATCACCCTCACCGGCACCACCAATGACGGCCACACCGAGCCGGTCAACGTCTACCAGCACCTCTCCCCGGGCTCCTTCATCCTCGGCCCGCCCCAACTCCAGACGATCCTCGACCACCTCGTCCGCAGCGGCCGATACGAGCGCATCGACGGACACGGCCGCGTCCTGTCCGCACGCGGGGAGCAACGTGTCGAGGTGGTGAGCAGCCGTGTGGTTCGTTGAGGCTCTCGGCTCCGGCTTCCACACCCCCACCGACCCCGGACGACTCCAACTGTTCCGGATCGCCTTCGGCACCGTGTGCGCCCTGCGCTTCGGCCTCTCCTTCGGCCAAGGCGGCTGGACCCGCTTCGCACCCGGTTCACTCAGCTCCCACCTGGCCGCCCACCGCTTCGGCCCCACCCGGGCACGGCTGCTGACCACCGCGTACCGGCCTGCCCTGATCGTGCGCACCGCAGCCGCTCTCGCACTGGCGACCGGCCTCGCACCTCGCACCGCCCTACTCCTGGTGCTGGCCGGCGCCGCCATGGAACTTCTCTACCTCAAAAGCCCCAACGCCATCCGCTACACCCTGCTCACCGGGACCTGCCTCCTCCTCGCCGGCGACCTGGGCACCGGCCTGCGCATCGAGCACGACCCGAGCACGGCCAACACCTGGGCGCAGTGCCTTCTCGTGCTGGTCACCGCCGACATCTACTGGAACTCCGCCTGGCAGAAGCTCCGCTCACCCCAGTTCCGCAGCGGCCTGTACCTGGCGCAGTGGATCCACGTCTACACCACGGTCCGGGAACAGCTACCCCACCGGCGCCAGTACGCCGTTCCCGGCCTCGTCCGACGCCACGCGGGCAACCTCACCGACCGCGACGTCCGTGTATGGCGCCTTGTCGCCGCCTCTGCCATCCTCCTCGAACTCGCCCTGCCTCCAATGCTGTTGTTCCCGACAACGACGCCGTACGCCGTCGCGGTCGGCATCGGCATGCACACAGCCTTCACCTGCCTCAAGCCCCGCCAACTCGTCACCTTCTCCGGGCTCACCGTCGGCACCTACCTGGCCTTCACCGTGTGATCACGTTGGGACCGACGCCTCACCTACGCCCGCGAGCTCCTGACCGCGCGCGGCGACCGGGCTGGGCTGGACGACGTCGCTCTGGACGTCGTGCACTGCGGCCAGCCGATCGGACGACGGGTCGCCCGACAACGCGCCGGCTGGGACAGGCTGGGCCCGGAGCAGCGCGAGCGCTTGGTCGAGTTGGGGCTGACCCCGCCCGGGGCGGCGGCCGACACCGTGGCGCCGCCGCTGGCCGAAGCACCCGAACCGGACGGGCCCAAGCCCAAACGGACGCGGGAGCAGGCGTTCGGGATCGCGTTGAGCGCGGCGGCGGCCTATCGGGAGCGGGTCGGGCACCTCGAAGTCCCCCGCAGACACGTCGAGACCGTGACGGCGTTCGACGGACGGCGCGAGGACGTACGCCTGGGGATTTGGATCACCACCACCAGGAGCAGGCGACCGAAACTGCCAGCGGAGCGGATCGCGGCGTTGGACACACTCGACATGCGATGGACGTAGTCGCCTCGAACACGGAAGGACCGGCCCGGGGAACCGGGCCGGTCCTTCGTCGGGGGGCGGTGGGGTGGGAGCCCGTCGCTCGGGGGCGGTGCGATTCAGTTCTCTCCTCGGTGTCACGTTCGGCCGAGCGCGGGCACCGGCGGCCGACGGTGTACCGGCTCCCGCAGTAGGGCCGGCGCGGCGGGGCCCGGGTCAGGGGCGATGTCGGATGCGATCCAGGTCCGCGTCGAGGACGGCGAGGCCCGGTTGGTCCCGCAGCTCCTGCTCGCGCGCCCAGTCCTTCAGGTCGGCCCTGTGCGCGGCCCGCACCATGTCCACGGTGGTGCTGGTGAGGATCGCGAGCAACTCCGCGTTCGTCTCGCTCAGGCCGTGGTAGCGGTTCGCGGGGGCAAAGCAGGTGACGGCCTCTGCAGGGAGATCGGAGTCGGCCGCGGCGAGGCTGTCGACCAGCCATCGCCGGAAGACGATGCCCTGGGTGCGCCAGGCCGGGTCGTAGTCGTCGTATTCCGGTTCGGGATTGTCGAATTCACCGACCAGCCACCGCCGAAACGGCGAGTCTCTTGCGCTCCGGGCCGGGTCGTGATCGTCGTACCCGGGAACGTCGAAACCGGGCCCGGACCCACCCAAACGAGTGACACCAGGCCCGCTGTCGCGGTGTGTACCGCGAAAGCGGGCAGGCCGGTTCGCTCTTTCGGGCGGGCGCGTTCGCGCAGCACCTGTACTCGTTACACACCGTGAAAGCGGTAGTCGTGGGAGCAGGAAGTCGCAGCTTCGACCGCGCCCGGTGCGGGAGGATCGGGCTCACATCGGGCTCACAACGGCGTTCTCGACACTCCCGCGAGCGTCTAGTGGACAGCCGGAGAACCCAAAGCCCCAGGTCAGGCGGGTGCTACGAGAATCGGCGTCGTCATTCGACGCCCTTCGCTGATGCCGGGCGGCGGATTAAAAGTCCGCTGCTCTGCCAATTGAGCTAACGGCCCGGTTGGGTGACGCGGTCGCCCGCGTTTTGCCCACCGGCAGAGTACCGGTAACCGATCGAACCTGCTGCGAGTATCCCCGGACACGCCGTGACCTGCGGGAACGACACGGCAGGCGGCGCGGGTCCGGGGGCCGACAGCGTGGGCACCGGGTGTGTGAATCCGACAGGTCGTTGGCTCGCGAGGTGTGGTCGGGTGGTGCGCGGCTGCCACAAAAAGTCCGGGTGGGGGTGTGAGATTTGGCTGGGCCTGGTTGCCGGGGGCTTTCGGGCTCATGTTGGCCGCGTGATCGATCCGATCGGGTTCGTTGACGTCTCCGCCATCGGGCAACTCTCCGTGGTTGGACTCAGGTTGGCCGGACTGATGTGTATGCGGTGTAGGCAGTACGGGATCGCGGTCTCTCGGGCGGCCGGCGGCGTCTGGTGGGCGGCATCATCCGGAGGGTGACCCTAGCCGGGTGTCCCGGCCGTGGTGTGGTCGATGCCGGGCGAGTGCCGGATTCGATCGGCGCGCTTCGGGTTCTCGGCCAAGGCGGCGCGGAGAACGCGACGGAGAGCAGATCAGGGTCGTGTGGGAACACCGTGGAGCCGTACGCCGCGCGGGGCGCGGGGCGCGGGGCGCGGGGCGCAGGGCGCGGTCACTGTCGAACCGGGTGGGACTTGGGTAGGTCCCCTGCGCATCGAGATCTTGGGTGGGTGCGTGGCGGCGGGTCTGGTGCGTTCGCGAGCCGCTTGCGTGCACGTATCCCGACGTCGGGCGGCTGACGGCCGTCGGGCGTCCGCCGGGTGAGCGCACATCTCGCCTATACATTGCGTGTATAGTCACGCCATGTCCATCAGTCGCACCTCTCTGGGACTGCCCGGACGAAGGGCCGCCACGGCTACGACCTCAAGCGCACGTTCGGGGAGCGACTCGGGAGCAGTGGAGCGATCCCGTACGGGCAGGGCTACGCGAGGCGGTCCGCCTGCTGCGCGATGGCCTCGTCGGGATTGACGTCCCGGAGCCCGGCGCCGGCCCCGAGCGCAAGCGCTACGCGATCACCGGCGCGGGTCCGACCGGCGTCGAGGAGTGGCTCGCTCGCCCGAGAAGACTGAGCCGTACTTCCGGAACACCCCTGTAAAGCAGGAAGGTCGCCCTCGATCTGCTCTCGATCGCGCCGCAGCGGAGCCGCTGGATACCGGCGCGCCGAGCCCCTGCGGCTGACACGGGAGCCGACCACGCGCAAGCGCGAGCACGCGAGCACGCGGGCGACGCGGGCGACATGACCGACCAACTCATCTACGGCCACGCGCTGTTGCACTTGGAGGCCGACATCCGGCGGCTCGAACCAACCCGAGTCAGGCTCGACCGTCTCGCCGCGGAGGTGCCGGCGTGAACGGCACCGAGCCCGGGGCCCTGCCCACGGCGGCGAACCTGCACCGCACCACACCCGCGCTGGACGGAGCCTCGGTCGAGACGAACGCCGGCCAAGGCGTCGCCGTGACGGGTCCGTCCGGATCGGGCAAGTCGACGCTGCCGCACCGCCTGGCAACGATCGTCGCCCCCGACCGGGGGTCGGTCCGGTACGCCGAGCACGGTCCGACCACGATGTCCGATCGAAGCCGCAGCGCCCGGGTGGTGGTGCGCGACGGGCGCGCTCCCACCGCCCGCCGCGTCCCGGCGGCGTGTCCGTGAGCGGCCTGGTCTCTACCACCGCGCAGCCGGGCAGGCCCCTCGGGCGGGTTCGCGCGAGCGTGATGGGCGCGCGTTTCGCGGTCACCCGCGCGTCGTGGCCGCGGACGCTGCTGATGGTTGTCGGCATCGGGCTCGGGACCGCGTTGCTCCTGCTGGCGTCGGCGCTGCCCGGCATGCTCGACGCTCGCGAGCGGCGTGGTGCGGCGATCGTGGAAACCGCGAGCAGCCGACTCGTCACCCCGGGCGAGAACACCCTTGTCATCGCCTACGTCAACACCGAATACGGCAACCGGGACGTACGCGGCCGACTGGTGCGGGCCGAAGGGGCGCGACCACCGGTGCCACCGGGGCTGCGGGTGCTGCCCGGACCGGGTGAGATGGTCGCCTCGCCCGCGCTGGCTCGGTTGCTGGAACGGCCCGCCGGCGCGCTGTTGCGCGAGCGCCTGCCATACCGGGTGGTGGCGACCATCGGCGACGACGGACTGACCGGCCCGGCCGACCTCTCCTACTACGCGGGCAGCGCCACGCTCACCGCCGACGACGGCTCACGCTTCGACGGCTTCGGCACACCACGGGTGTCCGCGCGGCTCGGTCCGTTGTTGACGCTGCTCGCGGTGACCAGCCTGGTAGTGGTGCTGACACCGGTGGCGGTGTTCGTGGCCGTCGCCTCACGGTTCGGCGCGGAGTCGCGCGAGCGGCGGCTCGGGGCCCTGCGCCTGGTCGGCGCCGACCTGTCCACGACCAGGTGGATCGCGGCCGGGGAGGCCCTCGCCGCGGCGGCGGGCGGCCTGACCGCGGGCCTGGTTCTGTTTCTGTTGGGTCGCGGGGTGATCGGCTCGGTGGAGCTGTGGCGGCTGAGCGTGTTCCCCGCCGACGTACGGCCCTCCCCCGTACTCGCCGCATCGGTCGTGACGGCGGTGCCGCTGATTGCGGTGGTGGCGACCTGGGTGGGCCTGCGCGGGGTCGTGATCGAGCCCCTGGGAGTGGTGCGCCGAGCGCCGAGCCCGCCGCGGCGCGGGTGGCGGATGGTGCCCGGCCTCACCGGCGCCGTCCTCCTGTTGACGCTGACGAACGGCGGCGGCACACGCGGCGGGGGCTGGGCTCCGTGGCTCGCCGCCGCCGGGATCGTGCTCGTCCTCGTCGGCCTCACCGCACTGCTGCCGGGAGGTGTGACCGCGGTCGCGGCCCGGGGCGGGCGCGGCCCGTTGCCCTGGCTGCTGGCCCGGCGCCGACTGGCCGCCGACGCGGCGGGCTCGACACGACTGATCGGCGGCGTGACCGTCGCGGTGGCCGGCGCCATCGCGATGCAGATGCTGCTGGCGGGCCTCGCCGGTGGCTTCACCACACAAACCGGCCAGGACCCGGACCGCGCCGACCTGTTCGTCAGCACCAGGGAGGGTGATCCGGCCGGCGCGACCGCGCTCGCCGCGACCGTCGGCGTACGCTCCACGTTCGCGTTCACCGCAACGTCCGCGCGCGTACGCGGGGCAGCCGGGGACAACGAGATACCCCTGGTCGTCGGCACGTGCACGGCACTTCGCGAAATCGCCGCCGTGCGCGCGTGCACGCCGGGCGACGTGTTCACCGTGGCATCGCCGCAGGGGGCACCGCGGGTCGGGCCGGGCAGCGTGGTGGACCTTGCCATGACCGGGCACGACCGCCCGGTGACGTGGACCGTGCCGCGATCGACCACCGAGGTCGCCGCCGCCGCCGATCCGGTGCGCCAGTCCCGATACGGGCTGTTCCTGACACCGGAGGCGCTGGGGCCCGCCGGCAGGACGGTCGCGGGAGGGCTGATCGCGTTCGTGCGCCTGGACCCGAACCGCCACGACGCCGCCGACCGGGTGCGCAACGCGGCGGCCCGGATCGACCCGCGGGCCTCAGTCCTCACCCTGACCGCGACCACCGAGGACCGCATGTTCGCCAACATCCGCCGCGGCCTCCTCGCCGGCGCGACCCTGACCCTGGGCCTGGTCGCCGCCGGCATGCTCGTGTCGTCGCTGGAGCAGATGCGGGAACGGCGGCGCCCACTCGCCGCGATGGCCGCACTCGGGACCCCGCGCCGCGTCATGGCGCTGTCGCTGTTGGCGCAGGCCGCGGTGCCGATGGTGCTGGGACTGGCCCTCGCGGCGGCCGGCGGCATCGGACTCGGGTGGATGCTGCTGGCCGTATTCGACGAACACCCGCGCCTGGACCCGGGTTTCATCGCATCGGTAACCGCCGTGGGCGGCGCCGCAGTCATGGCGGTGACGCTGCTGGGCCTGCCCGCCCTGTGGCGGCTCATGCGACCCGATGGGCTGCGCATGGAGTGAGCAGCGCCTGAAGCGAGCCGGCGAGGGTCCCCGGCGCCCTCGTCGGCTTGGGTGCCGAGGCCGTGCCGCCGATTCGGCACGCGGATGTCAGCCCACCAGGGCGCAGCCCCATCCCCCTCCCGGGCCGTCGGCGTCCGGTGGCGGGCACTGGCCCGTGTCGCTGTCGAGAAACTTCACCTCACGGGTCGAGCCGGCGGCGGAATCGGTACCTGCGGACGCGGCGTGCGCAACGGAACCGGCGCAGACGGCGAGGATGCCTGTCACCGTCAAGGCTGCCGCGAACAGGACACGTGGACGAGTGGAGCGGCGGTGTGCGGACATCTGGTCTCCTCGTCGAGCGGGTCCCGGCGGTCGATGCGTGGCAATCGACCCGAGCCGGAAATTACCGGTAATAGTGACACGAAGTGCGCATGCTGTTACGTATGGCATTCGCGGCGCGTCGCGATCCGCCGCGGAGCGCCGGCCCTCCCGGGGGGACGCCGAAGCGGAGGCGCCGGTGCCCACGAGATCCGAGCCGCACAGAAGGGGCCGGTGGGGGCCCGGGAGCCGGTGGCGGGGGCGTCACGCGCAGCCCGGCGCGAACGGGATGTCCGGTGAGGCGGCGGCCCAGGTCTTTCGGTCGACCTTCCCGATGACGGCGCAGATCTCGCCGAGCACGTGCTCGACTCGCAGGTCCCACCAGCGCACGGTCCCGTCCTCGGCGGCGGAGACGAGGGTGGACTCGTCCAGGAACCGCACGCCTCGGACCCGGTTGGTGTGTCCGCTCAGGGTGACGGCGCGTCCCTGTTTCAGGTCCCAGAGGCGCACCGTGTGATCGCGGGCGGTGCTGACGAGTGTGTGTCCGTCCGGGCTGAAGGCGGCCGACGTCACCGGGGCGGTGTGTCCGGTGAGCGGCCTTCTGCGCTGAGCGCCCGTCGCCGGGTTCCACACGCGCAGCGTTTGGTCACGGCCCGCAGTGGCCAGGGTGGCGCGGTCGGGGCTGAGCGCGAGGCCCAGGACCGAGTCACGGTGGTCCGCGAGGGTGCGGACCACTCGGCCGGTGTGGATGTCGGTGAGTCGTGCGGTGTTGTCCTCGCTGCCGCTGACGAGGGTCTCCGGGTCGAGGAAGAGCAGGCTTTGGACGGCTTCGGGGTGTTCCGGCAGATCTCGGATCCGGTGGCCGTCGGCGGATCCCCACAGACCGATGCGGTGATCCTCGCCGCCGGTGGCGACCAAGTCGCCGGCGGCCGCCGGCGCGAAGGCCAAGGCGGTGATGCCGAGTTCGCTCGCGCGCCATTGGGCGATCCGCCGTCGCGTGGGTACCTCCCAGACGCTGACGCGACCGTCCTGAGTGCCTGCGGCCAGGCGGGTGCCTCCGGCGTCGAAGGCCACGACACGTACGGCCCCCGGTGGCACCGTTCCGGGTGCGCCGGTGCCGGCGTCGACGGGTGTGAACCCGGACGTGGGAGCCGCCGCGCTCGCTCCTTCGACCACGGTCAGCGTCGCGCTCGGCTGTCGACTGTGGGTGTCCCACAGGTTCACCGTGCCGTTCGCGCCGGCGGTGGCCAGTGTCGCAAGGTCGGGTGAGACGTCCATGCCCAGCCACGGTGTCATCGGCCGGGTCGTCGCCACGTCGCCGCCGGTTCGCCACAGCCGCACGCCGTCCAGGCCCGAGGTGGCCAGCACACCGTCCGACGGGGACGGCGAGAAGACGATGTGGCGCACCGGCCCGGTGTGGCCGGTCAGCACCACGAGTCGAAGTCGAGCGTCGACGTCCCACACGTCGGCGGTCTCGTCCTGGCCGGCCACCGCGAGACGTCGGCCGTCGGACGAGAACTCCACGTCGAAGATCGAGTCGGCGTGTCCGGTGAGTTCCGCCTCGCGCCGGCCGGTGGTGAGGTTCCACAGGCCGACGGCGTTGAGCCACTCGCCGGTGGCGACCGTCGTACCGTCGGGGGACAGCGCCACGGCACGGATCCGGCCGTGTCGTCCGGGCAGGACGCGGGATGTGCCGGCGACCAGGTCCCACACGTGCACGTTGCCGTCGAGCCCGGCGGTGACGGCGGTTGGGCCGTCTGCGGCGACGTCGACGTCCGCCAAGGGGCCGGAGGAGTCTCGCAGGGTTCGTTCGAGGGTTTGGCCGAGTCGGCTCCACAGCTGGAGGATGCCGTCCTCGCCCACCGACACCAGATGCCCGTCACGGGCGTACTTGAGCGCTGCCACCGCGCCTTGGTGGGCCTCGAGGTTCGAGTGTGCGAACAGTACTCGGCGCTGTGCGATATCCCAGACGGTCACCCTGCCGTGGGAATCACCGGTGGCGAGAACCGAGCCGTCGGAGGAGAACGCCAGGCAGCGCAGCGGATAGATGCCGGTGGAGGGCAGTTCGCCCACCGTCGCCCGAGTGGTCGGGTTCCACAGGCGCACCCTTCCGTCGACGCTGCCGGCGGCGACGAGCGGCGCGGTGGGCGACCAGGCGATGGTGTTCGCCGACCCGGTTCCCGCGTCCAGACGTCCCGCGTACGTCTGTGCCTGTGACCGCAGTACCGCGGCGCGCGCGGTGGGCGTGCGCGCCTGCCGGAACGCGGCCGCGGCCAGGGCCATCGAGGTTTCCGGACGGGTCGAACCGAGCGCGATCGCGCGTGACGCGAGCTCGTTGGAGAGCGCGACCCGGCGGTCGGCCACCGCTTGGCGCTGCCGGTTCACCACGACGAAGCCGGCGCACAGGGCCGTCAGGAGAAGTACGGTCAGCACCACGGTCGCCCGGCCGCGCCGGGTCCGGCGCCGTGCGGCCCGTCCCTCCGCGACCTCGTCCGCGGTGGAGGCGTCGACGAAAGCACGTTCGCTCTCGGGGACGCGGCGGCGTCGGGTCAATTCACGGGCCGAGGCGAGTCGGCTCCCGCGCAGGAGCAGCGCGCGTTCGTGGCCGGCGCGGCGCCATTCCTCGGCGGCCTCGCCCAGTCGCTGCGCGAGCAGGAGATCGGCGCGGTCCGTCTCCAGCCAGCCGCGCAGTCTGGGCCAGGCGTTGAGCAGTGCCTCGTGGGCGAGGGTGACCCCGTCGACGTGTGCGGTCACGAGTCTGGCTCGGGAGAACGCCTCCAGGATCCGGGCGGCGACCTCCGGTCCCCCCGGCGTACAGGAGTCGTCGACGAGACGCTCTCGGGACACGCGCCGACGGGTGGCGCGATGGGTGGCATCGACGCAGGTGAGCGCGGTGAGCAGCGGTCGCGCGCTCTCCTGTTCCTCCTGGGTCAGCGTCGACCAGGTGCGTTCTGCGGTGGCGCCGACAGCGCCGGCGATGCCGCCGGTGCGCTGGTATCCGGCCACCGTGAGTACGCCCGGGCCGCGGTGTTGCCAGGTGGCGAGTAGCGCGTGCGCGAGCAGAGGCAACGCCCCTGGCTCGTGAGCGTGCGGCTCGTCGGCGCCGGGCACGAGAGGTTGTGCGGTCGGCGCGATGTCGTGCGAGGCGAGGTCGCGCAACACCAATTCGACCAGGCCGGGCTCCAGTTCCAGACCCGCGACCTCGGCGGGACGAGTCACGGCCGCCCGGATCTCGTGCCTGCTCATCGGTTCCAGGGGGACCTGGCCGTCGCGCAGCGCGGCGACGAGTTCGGGGAAGGCGAGGCAGTGGCCGTAAAAGTCGGCGCGCAGACCGATCACCACGAGTGCGCCGCGGCCGGCTCGGCCGTCGGCGCGACGCGGCCCGACCGTGAGGGCGTGCAGGACCCGGACGAAGGCGGCGCGTTCGTCCGGGTCGCGGCACAGGGTGAAAGTCTCTTCGAACTGGTCGACGATCAGAATCGGACGCGGCGGATCCGGCGAGCCGTCGTCGAGGATTCGGGCGAGCGACTCGACGAACGTCTCGGCGGACGTCCCGGCGGGCGTCCCGGCGGGCTTCCCGACGAGCGCCTCGGCGGACATCTCGGCAGGCGTCGACGGGTCCGGTCGGGCCGTCGAGTCGGGCGGTTCGGCGCTCGGTACGCCCAGTTCCGCCGAGCAACGGGCGGACAGTTCGGCAAGGGGGTGTTCGCCCGGACGCAGCACGACGACGGGCCAGTCGCGTGATCCCGTCGCGGGCAGCGCGCCGCGGCGGACGGCGGGTACCAGACCGGCTTGAAGGAGCGACGACTTGCCTGCGCCGGAGCAGGCGACCACGGTCACCGGCCCGGAGTCGTCCAGGCGTTCCGCCAGGCGCGCGAGAAGCTGAGCGAGGGCTGAGTCGCGTCCGAAGAACCAAGGGGCGTCGCGCACCTCGAAGGCAGCCAGCCCGGGGTACGGGGAGGCATCCGGCGCGGACGTGCCGGACCGGGAGCCGGGAACGGATCGGGAGTCGGGAACGGATCGGGACACGAGGGAGGTCAGGAGCCCGCCGGTCTGCAACGCCCGGTCGCAGTTGCGGGCGATCTCGGCGGACATCGGTTTCTCGCCGTTCTCGACCTTGCTCAGATAGCCCTTGCTGTAATGCACGAGCGGGGCGAGACCTGCCAGGGACAGTCCGCGCGCCGTGCGCAGCCCCCGCAGACACTCTCCCGGAGTACCGGCCTGCTCAGGCGACTTCGGTACGGGCACGGGTTCCGGCGGTTCTGCGGCGGCGTCCTGCGTTCGCACGTGTCCGATCCCTTCCGCGCACCCCGCAGGAGCCGATTGTCATGATCTGCTCACTAAGCGTAGTGCACCGCAAGGGGTCGGCCGTGGCCCCGACGGAGGACGGAAACTCCGACCCGGACGCGGGGCGTCACCGAGTCGCTCTTCTCCGACGGTGCGCAACCCTGGCCGGCGCAAGGCTCTTTCCCCTGGTCGGGGACGTTTCCCGGCCCTCGGTCGGAACGAGAATCGGGGAACCCCTCCAGTTCTTCCCGAGACGCTCCGATCTTGATTGCACCGGGAGAAACCCGGGATCAAGGAAAGGCGTCGCCTCGCCCGTCGGATGTCGTCCACGGATCGAGCGTCGTCGCCGTCCCGCCCCGTCGGGCCACCCGACAACCCGCGGGCCATGTGAGAAAGGAAGTCCGATGCGTCTTCCCACCAGGATTTCGACGTCTGCGGCATTCGCCACGGTGGTGCTGTTCTCGGCGTTCACGCCTCCCGCATTCGCCGGGGCGGACGGGTGGGCGTGCGACCGCCCGACCCTGTGTCTGCATGAAAGCGCGAGCGGCGACGGGGACTATGTCAACGTCTTGGCCGACATCGCCGACACCACGCAATCCGATCGGGCCGGTCAAGCGCGCGGCGCGTACAACGCCGGCGCCGTTGCCTGGTGCCTGTATCCGCGAACTCACTTCCAGGGAACAGGCTTCCAGGTGGACCCCGGCGAGGCTGTCGCCCTGCCGTCGGCACTACAGGGGAGCGTGGGGTCGCTCCGCTCGGGATCCTGCTGACCGGCGACGACATCACACGCACGCCCCGCCGGCTCGGCAACCGGGTGCTCGAACCCGCCGAGGCTGCGGCGACTCGGTGCCAGGTCTGGGCATCCACCCTCTCGGCACCGACGTCACGCACGGGAGGAGGTCTACACGAGGCCCCGATGCCCGGCGGCGGTGAGTGCCCCGACTCTGCGGCGATGTCGGGGAACCGGATGCTCGGGACCGTGCCGGCTTCCACCGGGGCCGCGAACGACACGTTCGTGGCGGCAGCCCACGCAACGGATCCGGCCGGCCCCCCTCCTGGGATGGCCGGCCGGATCGGGTTCACGCTGTAGGAGCCTGATCTACTTCTCGGTCCACAAGGCCCAGCCGCCGTTGTCCGTCGGGCAGCCGAAGCGGGCCCATTCGCCGGCGCGGATGCCCTGGTGGCCGCGTGCGACACAGAACTCGGCGGTCGGGAACCAGGCGTAGAAGACGTAGTTGTTCGGTGCCGAGGGCGCGGCGGCGGTTACGGAGGACGCAGTGGTGACTGCGGTCGGGGTCGAGACTCGGATGGTGTCGGCCTCGGCCGGGCCGGCGAACAGTGCCAGGGCGAACGTGGCGACGGCGGTCGCGGCGGCGGCCCTGCGGGACATGCGGTTCATGACGATTCCTGACTTTCGGCCTGACATACGGGCAACCTCACGCGTCCGACGAAAGAGGTCCGACGCGTTTGCCGGGTCCGGATTCTCCCGGCGAAATCAGCATCGGAGCGCCCCGGGAAAAGCCCAAGGGGTCTCCCGTTTCCCAATCCCGACCGAAATCGGGAAACCATCCCTGATCAGGCACAACGTCCCTCGCCGGAGCCGACCGGGAAACCCTGCGGAGCCGCTGCGGGAGCCGCCGATCGGCGAAGAGTCGGCCACCGGGTCGTTTCCCCACGGCACACGAGCCTCGACGGCTTGTCGCGCAGCCGGCGGAAGGGGCGAGTTCCTCCCGTCCGCGACGAACGAACGGTCGAACCTGGCCACGGCGCCGGTGCGAGCGGGGCACCCTGGCCCCGGTATGTCCCACGTGTGTCGGCGGGCACGGCACGAGATCGTGGGTGGTGGAGGCGATCCGGTCGTCGGCGACGAGCCTCAGGCGCGCGTGCCCTCCCCCGGTTCCGGTCGGCCTGCGGCGCACAACTCGGCGGCGGCCCTTTGCAATGCCTCCCGATCCAGCGGATAGCGCGCCCGCGGGATGTCCTCGATGTCGTACCAGGCCGCAGGTTGGCCCACTTCGGGAGAAAGACGTTCCATCGGATCGGCGACGAATGCGTAGGCCAACCCGTACATGCGATCGCTTCCCCGACGGTTGCCCAGCACAGCGATGGGTTCGGGAAAGAGAGCCCGCACAGCCACGCCGGTCTCCTCGACAACCTCCCGGCGGGCCCCGTGCGCGGGATCTTCTCCGGGTTGCAAGCGTCCGCCGGGGGTGAGCCACCCGAATCTCGGGTGTCGAACCAGCAGGGTGTGCTCGAAGGTTGGGGAGTAGACCCAGCCGGCCACGATCATGGTCGCTGCCTCGGCGACACCTCCGCGGGCGGCCACGACGAGGCGTTCCCGGGATTCGTAAGGATCCATCCGGGCGAGCCGGGCCGCAGCCTCGACCATCGGCTGCCGACTCGGCAAAGGGACGTCGTCGGACATGTTCGATCCTCCGGATCACGGACGGAAATCGGTGGCGTTCGCGGCGGGCAACAGGGCGAATGCCTCCGAGGATGCAGCCGGCAAGGCCCACGGTCGCACCGGACAAAGGCGGTCGATCGCGAACCGGGAAGATTGTCGACATGGCTGTCACGGTATTGTTCGACAGCCGTGGCGCCCGTGGTATGTGTTGCGTTCGGGCTGCCGGAGAAATGCCACTCGCAATGGTGCATTGTGCTGATTTGGTGAGGTCCGGACCATTGTCGCCAGGTGATTCGAGGATATGCACCCGGGCTGTCGACTTGAATAGTGCCGTGCGGCAATATCCTGCCTCGGGCTCGGTCCTCCCCGGGTGACGAAGCAGGACCGATGAGGACGGTGGCGAGGTCCCGATGACAGATCCCAGGCCCGACGGTGACGTTGCGGATGGTGCGCAGACGCAGGGCTCGGGCTCGGGTCCGACCGGCGTGTCCCGTGCCGCAGCCCGCTCGGGCCGCCGGGCGGTCGGTCGTGGTCGTGGTCGCGCGGCGGAAAAAGGCGAAGAGCCGGACGCCTCGTCGGGCCGCAGCCGGCGACGGCCAAAGCGGTTTCGCAAGCTCAAGCTGACCGCGCTGATAACCGCGTGCGTGTTGGTGATGTTGACGGCGGCGGGGTGGGCCTATTGGGAGCACCTGAACGGCAACATCGAGTCGTCGGAGCGGAATTCCGGCGACAGCGATATAGCGAAGGCCAAGCCGGATGCATTCGGACATACCCCGTTGAATATCCTGTTGCTGGGGTCGGACGGCCGTGACAGCGCGGAGGACTGCAAGCTGGGCGGTGTTTGTCAGGACGGCGGGTCCGCACGCGCCGACGTGCAGATGCTGTTGCACGTCTCGGCCGATCGAAGCAACGCGTCGGTGGTGAGCATTCCGCGTGATACGCGGGTGGCTATACCGGCGTGCACCGACCCGGAAACCAAGAAGCGCTACGAGGCGACCAACACGATCATCAACGAGAGTCTGGCCCGAGGAGGCCCTGGTTGTGTCGTGGCGACCTGGCAGAACCTCACCAAGATGCGCATCGACCACTTCATGATGGTGAAATTCTCCGGGGTCGTGTCGATGGCCGACGCCATCGGCGGCGTCGAGGTGTGCGTCAAGCAGAACATCAAGGACGAGAAAAACTTCGTCGACAACCGGGGCGTGCGGCATTCGGAGGGCTCGCACCTGAAGCTTGAGGAGGGAACTACCAAGATTCAGGGTGTACAGGCGTTGCAGTGGCTGCGTACCCGCCACGCGTTCGAGAACGGCGGTGACGTCGGGCGGGCGAAGGCCCAGCACATGTACATCAACTCGATGATCCGCACCCTGAAGAAGGCCAGCACGCTGGCCAACCCGGCCAAGGTGCTTCCGCTGGCCGAGGCCGCGACGAAGTCGCTGCACGTGGACGACGGCCTCGGCAGCCTCACGAAGTTGATCGACCTGGCCGGTGAACTGAACAAGCTGCCGACCAACCGCATCACGATGACCACCATGCCGAACGTCCCGGACCCCCAAGCCCCGGATGCCCACCTGGTGCCGTCCCCGGATGCAGAACGTCTCTGGCAGCTGCTGCGTACGGACACCGCGTTCGACAAGAACGGTCCCCCGCCGGAGGCGACCCCCCAACCCCCGGCCATCCCGGA
>NZ_WWJX01001120.1 GCF_009865215.1 Streptomyces sp. SID3343
GCGCGACCGCGGGGGCGCCCGGGGCCGCTTCCGCCCGCGGCGCGGGCACCCCCGCCCCGGCCACCGCCGTGCCGGGCGCCACCGACGCCAACAGCCGCACGAACGTGGCCTCGTCGATCACCGGCGTGCCCGACTGGGCCGCCTTGCGGTTCTTGCCGCTGCCGCTGTTCGGCTCGTCGGTCACGAGCACCGACGTCTTGCCGCTCACCGAGCCCGTGACGTACAACCCGGCCTCGGTCGCGCGCCGTTCCAAGTCCTCACGAGCGGCGCCGCCGCTTCCGGTGAACGCGATCCGCATGCCCTGTACCAGGCCCACCGCGAGGTCGAGCCTGCCCGGATTGAGCCACGGGCTCGGCGCCTTCGCGACGCTCTTGGCCGGCCGACGGTTGCGCGCCGCGACGACCCGGCGCTGTTCACCGCCGACTCCGGGCGCGGTGAGCGGCAACGGCATCCGGGCCCCGGCCGCCTCGTGCAGCCCGTATCGGAAGACCTCCGACAGCACGCGCGCGTCGTCCACCGCGTCGTGCGCGCGCATCTGTCGCACCCGGTAGTGCGCCGCGAGTGTCGCGAGTTTGTAGTCCTCGATGGGCAGTTCGAGGTGCCGAGCGAGCGCCATCGTGCACAGCCGCTGTTCCATCGGCCATGTCGCGTCGAGCCGGCCGTACTCGGCGGTCAGCATCCCCCAGTCGAACGGGGCGTTGTGCGCCACGAGCACCCGACCGGCGAGGTACTCGCTCAGGTCGTCCGCGATCTTGTCGAACGTCGGTGCGCCGGCCAGTCGTTCGGCCGTGAGGCCGTGGATGTGCACCGGCCCGGGATCGCGCAGCGGGTCGACCAAGGTGGACCATCGATCGGTCACCGTCCCCGCTTGATCGAGCAACTCCACGGCGACCGAGACGATTCGATCCGTTCGCCTGAGTCCGGTGGTCTCCACGTCGACCACCGCGTAGTCGGAGGGGTAGTCGACAGGCCAGGGCACGAGTGGTGAGAGCGTCACTCAGGGACCGTACAACGACCCGGTGCGGACATTGCGGGCAGAGCCCGGTTTGCGGCATAGATCCGCTCGCCGGGCTCCGTCTCGCTCCGTGTCTCGCTCCGTCTCGCTCTGCTTCCGCTGCTTCTCGCTGCCTCGCTCCGCTTTCGGCAAGGTCGCGGCGATCGGGCCTACTTCGCGCAGCGGGCGCCCACCGCCGGCAGTTCGCCCGTGAAGAGGTACTTCTCCACCGCGGCGTCGATGCAGGCGTTGCCCTTCGCATAGGCGGCGTGTCCGGTCTTCTCCCTGGTCAGCAGAACCGCACCGGGCAGTTGCGAAGTGAGCGCCTGGGCCTGCCCGTACGGTGTCGCCGGGTCACCCGTGGAGCCGACGACCAGGACCGGCGGAGCGCCCGGGGCGCTGATCGGGCGGGCGCGGTCCGGCCCGTTCGGTCGGCAGTCGGCGGCGAAGGACCAGATCACACCGGGACCGGCGACGGGCATGGTGGACTGCGCCTCCTTGGCGAGTTTGTCCGCCTCGGCCACGGTCAGCATGCGGCCGTCGGCGCAGTTGATGGTCATGTTGGCGTCGGTGTGGTCCCAGGGATAGGAGCCGTCCTCGGCCCGCCCGAGCCAGAAATCGGTCTCGGCGATGGCTCGGTTGGCGTCCTTGCCCAGGTAGATCCGCATCGTCACGCGCAGATCCCGCCACGTCTCCTCGTTGTAGGTGGCCGTCGAGATCGCATACGACACCTCGCCCTCGCCGACGGTGCGCCCGCCCTTGCCCTCGAACGGGGTCGTCCCCAGCTCGTGCAGGCGGTCGGCCGTGCGCTTGATCGCGTCGTCGACACTGCCCTTGAACGGGCAATCGGCTTGCTTGAGGCAGTCGGTCACGAAGGCCCGGTACGCCTGTTCGAAGCCGGCGGCCTGGTCCTTGGCCCCGGAGATGCGGTCCATCGCGGGGTCCATCGGCGCGTCGAGCACGACCCGGCCGGTGTGCGTGGGGAACTTCTCCAGGTAGAGAGCCCCGATGTAGGTGCCGTAGGACCACCCGAAGTAGTTGAGCTTGTCCTCGCCGAGGACCCCGCGCAGGACGTCCAGGTCCGACACCACGTCCTGGGTGCCCAGGTGGGGCAGCAGTTTGGCGCTCCTGGTCGTGCAGCCGTCGGCGAACTCCCGGTAGAAGGCGCCGATCCGCTCCAGTTCGGCGGCGTCGTCCGGGGTGGGGTCGAGGGAGCGCAGGCGGTCGATACCTGCGTCGTCCACACAGTCGACGGCGGTGCTGCCGGCGGTGCCCCGGGGGTCGATGCCCACCACGTCGTACCGGGTCCCGACCGCGACCTGGGTCACGGCGAACATGCGGGTCATCGACTGGACCCCCGAGCCGGGCCCGCCCGGGTCCACGGCCAGGATGCCGAGCCGGTCGCCGCCGGCCTTCTTGCGGTACGCCTGCACCTCGATCGTCTCGGCGGCCGGAGCGGCGTAGTCCAGCGGTACGCGCACCCTGGCGCATTCCAGGACGCCCTCGTCCGACTTGGTCTTCTTGTCGTCCGGGCACGCGGCCCAGGCGAGCTTTTGGGTGTAGAAGGGCTTGAGTGCCGGGTCGTCGGCACCGACCGGCTTGGCAGCCGGCGGCGTGCTCGCGGGGGCCGAGGGGGTGGAGGGGGTGGGCGGCGTCGGCTGGGCGGTTGGTGGTGTCGACTGCGCCTTCGGCGTCGAGTCGCCGTCCGAACCGTCGCACCCGGCGGCCAGGGTCAGGGCCAGGACGAGTGCGACGGGCACGGCACGCCGCAGGTGCGGCGCGAAAATGGAGGGGTTCACGAGCGATATGAATAGCAGCTCGTGATCGATCCTGGTCGATTTATTTTGCCGGCTGGTACTTCTCCAGTTCGGGGATGACCTCTTTACCCAGGATTTCGATGGTCCGGAGGATGTCCTGGTGGTCCAGGAACCCCCACTGGACGTAGCAGATCAGTTCGTCGACACCCAGATCCGCGTAGCGCTTCATCTTGCGGACGCAGGTCTCGACGTCGCCGATGACGATCATGTCCGCCGCGTCGAACGTGTCCACGGGGACGGTGCCTTCGAACATGGGCTTGAGCAACGGGAACGTCTTGTCCTGCTCCTCCGGGGACAGGTGCGGCAGTTCCCATTCGAGGGTGAACATCGCGAGGTTCTTGTACCACCACGCGACCGAGTCCCAGACCTTTTGCTCGATCTTCTTCTTGCCCGTGGTGTGCACGAGCGTGTACGCCGCGACCTTGTTCGTCGTGACGTCGGTGAGCGGGGTCGGGTTCGCCGCCGCGGCGCGGTAGGCGGCGACCTGGGCGGCCATCGTCTCCAGCGGTTGCATGATCGAGAAGGACAGCATGCCCAGGCCGTTGCGGCCGGCGATCTCCGCCGAGCCTTGCGACGTGGCCGCCATCCAGCACGGCGGGTGCGGGTCCTGGAAGGGCTTGGGGGTGACCATCCGGCGCGGGAAGGAGAACCGCTCCGACTCGTATTCGAAGTACTCTTCGCGCCACATGCCCGTGACGATCTCGATCGCCTCGCGCCAGTCGTCGCGGGACTTGGCGATGTCCACCCCGAACGCGGTCTGTTCCATCGGCGTGGAGCGGCCCGTGCCCCATTCGACGCGCCCGCCGGAGAGGATGTCGACGGTCGCGACCTTCTCCGCGATCCGTTGCGGCGGGGTGAATCCGAACGGGGTCAGCGTGACGCCGAAGCCCATCCGGATCTGCTCGGTGATCCCGGCGAGGTGGCCCAGGAAGACCTCGGAGGCCGGCATGTGCGAGCGGCCCTCGCGAAAGTGGTGCTCGACGGCCCAGATCGTGTTGAAGCCGACCCGGTCGGCGAGCCGGATCTGTTCGATCGCCTCCCGGTAGGCGCGTTGTTCCTCGCGCCGCTGGCCGTGCGGGTGTTCCCCGTGCCACGGCCGCGGGACGTCCACTTCGTAGAGCACGTCGAGCTTCATCGAGCGACTCCCAGCGTTTCGACGGTTTTTCGATATATTGAAAAGTGTTTCCGAATCCCGTAATTCGTCGCGACGAGTGTCACCCCACGAAGCACCCGCCACAAGGGCCGACGAGGCTCGACCACGTCCGACGAGACGCATCGCGTTGCCCGGCCGGTCCGGGCGAGTCCGGAGAGTCGCTGCCATGGTCCGCCCCGCCCTCGCCGCCCGACGCGCGGTCGAGATCCTCAATTTCTTCGCCGCTCATCCCGGCGACGCGTTCTCGCTGTCCGAGCTGCACACCGCGCTGGGCATCAACCTCGCGTCGGCGCTGTCCGTGCTCCAGGCCCTGGAGGACGCTGGCTACCTGGTCCGCCATCCACGCCGCAAGACCTACGAGCCGGGGCCGGCCCTGGTCGCGCTGGGCGACGCCGCGTTGCGCAGCAATCGGGCGGTGGATCTCGCGCGCGACGAGATGCGCGAGCTCGCGGGCGAGTTCGACACCGAGGTGATCGCGAGCGTCGCAGTGGGTGAGGAGATCGTGATCCTGGCCGTCGAGGGCAGCCCGCAACTCGCGTCCGCCGACGTTCGGGTGGGCCAGCGGCTGCGCATGGTGCCCCCGCTGGGCCAGGTGTTCCTGGCGTGGTCGACGGCGGACGAGATCGAGGCGTGGTTGGACCGGCTCGACGAGCGGGTGCGTGCGATCGCGCGGGTACACCTGCCGGCCACGTTGGCGTCGGTGCGCGAGCGCGGCTACTCGATCACCCTGGAGAGCCCCACCAGGACCCGCATCGGCAGCACCTTGGAGCGGATGGCCGAGCACCCGCGCGAGGCCGCGCTGCTGCGGGATCGGCTCGCCGAGTTGGCCGCGGCCCTCGGTGGGGAGGACTACGAGCTGATCGCGGTGGACTCGGACACCGTGTACGACATCTCCACCCTCGTGGCCCCGGTCTTCGACGCGGCGGGGCGGGTCGCGGTGGCGTTGACGTTGAACGGGCTCAAAGCCGTGACGGGCCGTCAGGTGACTCGCGACGGCGAGCGGCTCGGGGCGGTCGCGCGCCGGGTGACCAAGCGTTCGGGCGGGCGACTGCCGGAGTGACGTCGTGGGGTGGTGAAGTCACGGGGTGGGAGGGTCGTGGGGAGGCGAGGTCGCGAGGTTTCGCGAGACGTTTCGCGGGGATGTCGCATCACTCACGCCGTGAGCGTTCGCGAACGGTCGGGCAATGCCCGCGTAACACGGGGGCGGTTCCTTAACCGGCGTGTAACACCGGGGTGAACGCGGGGAAACCCGGGCTGCCCAATCTGACCTGAGACCCCATCAGGCCCATGAGGGAGCCACATGACCGTCGCGACCGATGCCGCCTTGAACGCCGGAGACACCGCGTGGCTGCTCGTCGCCACCGCGCTCGTGCTGCTGATGACCCCCGCGCTGGCGATCTTCTACGGCGGCATGGTGCGGGCCAAGAGCGTCCTGAACATGCTGATGATGAGCTTCGTGGCGATCGCCGTGGTCACCGTGGTGTGGATCGCCTTCGGGTACAGCCTCGCCTTCGGCGACGACCTCGGCGGCGGTCTGCTCGGTGACTTCGGCTCGGTGTTCACGGCCGGCACCAAACCCACCGACCTGCACGGCACGGTGCCCGAACTACTGTTCATGGCCTTCCAGTTGACCTTCGCGATCCTGACCGTCGCGCTGATCTCGGGGGCCATCGCGGATCGGACCCGGTTCAAGGCGTGGGTGGTGTTCTGCGGCGTGTGGGTGATGTGCGTGTACGTACCGCTCGCGCACTGGGTATGGGGTCCCGACGGCTGGATCGCGCATCGGCTCGGCGCACTCGACTTCGCCGGCGGCCTGGTCGTGGAGATCAACTGCGGCGCGGCCGGCATGGCGGTGGCACTGGTGCTCGGCCCGCGGATCGGCTTCAAGCGCGACCCGATGCGGCCGCACAACCTCCCGCTCGTGGTGCTGGGGGCGGGGCTGCTGTGGTTCGGCTGGTTCGGCTTCAACGGCGGCTCGGCGCTGGGTGCGAACGGCCTGGCCGCCCAGGCATTGGTGAACACGCAGGCGGCCGGGTGTACCGCGCTGATCGGGTGGCTCGCGGTGGAAAAGCGCCGCGACGGCCACGCGACCACGCTCGGCGCGGCCTCGGGCGCGGTCGCGGGCCTGGTGGCGATCACGCCGGCGTGCGGCGTCGTGGACCTGCCGGGCGCGATGGTGATCGGCCTGGCGGCCGGCGTGCTGTGCAGCTTCGCGGTCGGCTGGAAGCACCGCTTCGGCTACGACGACTCGCTCGACGTGGTCGGCGTCCACTACGTCGGCGGCGTGGTCGGGACGTCGATGATCGGCCTGTTCGCGGCCAAGGACGTCACCGGCGGCCCGGAGGGCCTCCTGCACGGCGGCGGGGCGAGCCTGCTGGGCAAGCAACTGGTCGCGATCGTGGTGGTGTCGGCGTTCTCGTTCGGCGTCACGTACGTGATCGCCAAGCTCATCGACCGCACGATCGGCTTCCGCGCGCACGCCGACGACGAGACGGTCGGCCTCGACCAGGCCGTCCACGCGGAGACCGCGTACGACCTCACCGCCTTCGGCGGCACCAAGCGCGCGGGCGGGCTCGCACCCAAGCCCGCGCCTCGGCCTGCGGAAGAGTTGGACTGACGGACACCGCCCATCCGGACCACGCTTCACACGTCCGAGTGAAGAACCCCCTCAGGACCCAGGCCGCCCGGATCGCACGCGCCATCCTGCTTCGAGCGTGAAAGGTCAGTTTCAGGAGCACTGAAAGCCGGGTCGGGTATTCTATGAAACAGCGTGACCTCGTTCGGAGGATCCGCGAGGCAGCCGCCGGAGCGGGCCTGTCGTACGAGACCGGTCACGGCGGGAGTCACGACTGGCTGTCGGTCGACGGCAAGAAGGTCGCGTTCCCCCGTCACAGCGAGATCAACGAATTGACGGCCCGGGGGATCCTCAAGTTCTTCGAGGACAAGTTCGGAAAGGACTGGTGGAAGTGACCGCTTACACCGTGACCGTGCGACGGTCGGGTGACTGGTGGGCCCTGTTGGTTCCCGAAGCGGGCCTGTTCAGCCAGGTGAGAAGCCTCGACAGCACCGAGGCCATGGTGCGTGACGGTCTGGGCGCCCTCGGCTTGGACGCCGAGGCACAGTTGACGATTACGTACGACCTTCCGGACGAACTCCAAGCCGCCGTGGACGCCTACCACCGCGCCGCGCGTGAAGCCGCCGCCGCTCAGGAGCGCAGCCGATGTGCCCTGCGTGAGGCCGCCGCGACACTGACCGGTGCCCACGTGACCAAGAAGGACACCGGCCGGCTCTTGGGGGTCACCGGTCAACGCATCGGCCAGGTTGCCTGAGCGCCGGCGGTTCGGCCGGTTGCGCGGTCGCTCCCGGGCGCGGGTCAGCGGCGCTTGGCCAGTACCGTCAGCGCGATCGCACATGCCGCCGCCGCGGCGGGGATGGTGGCGGAGCGGGCGATCTTCGTGGTGTTGCCGCGGGTCAGGAGGCCGCCCGTGGATTGCCAGGACAGGGTCGACCACGCGGACTGGGCCGAGAACAGCGAGGCGGCGCTGAGCCATGAGCCGACCGATGCCGACGACAGGGCGGAACCGATCGAGCCGACGGACAGGGCGGAGCCGACCGAGCCCACCGACAGGACCGAGCCCACCGAACCGATCGAGAGCACCGAGCCCTCCGAGGCGATCGACAACACCGAGTTGTGCGACCGCCACGAGAGCGTCGAGCCGTGCGCGGAGTCCCGCAACTTCTTCGTCATGCGCTCAGTCTGCCCCAGCCGCCCCGCCCGCCACGGCAACAACGTCGCCCTGCGTCCGCGTCACATGCGGTCGACCGCCACCACCCGCAGGACCGCTCGGCCCGTCTCGTCGGATTCGGTCAGGTCGACCTCCGCGGTGATGCCCCAGTCGTGGTCCTGCGCCGGGTCGTCGAACACCTGGCGGACCCGCCACGCGGAGTCCTCCTTGGTGATCTGCATGAGCTTGGGGCCGCGCGCGTTCGGTCCGGTGCCGATCTCGTCGTGCTCGTCCCAGTAGTCCTCCAGCGCGTCCTGCCAGCGCTCGGAGTCCCAGTTGCCGTCGCCCTCCTGCTCGGACAGCTCACCGAGCTGGAAGTAGCGCCGCAGCGCTGCCAGTTCGACCCGACGAAACAGCGCGTTGCGGACCAGGACCCGAAACGCCCGCTCGTTGGCCGTGACCGGCGTGGTCCGTCCCTCGATGTCTTCGAGTTCCTCCTGCGTCGCGTCCGGGTTGGCCAGCTTCTCCCACTCGTCGAGCAGGCTGGAGTCGACCTGGCGGACCAACTCGCCGAGCCACGCGATCAGATCGTGCAGGTCCTCGTTCTTCGCGTCGTCCGGGACGGTCTGGTTGAGCGCCTTGTACGCGCTCGCGAGGTAGCGCAGCACGATGCCCTCGGTACGCGCGAGTTCGTACCATCCCACGTAGTCGCCGAAGGTCATCGCGCGCTCGTACATGTCGCGCACGATCGACTTGGGCGACAGCGGGTGGTCGCCGACCCACGGGTGACTGCGCATGTAGATCGCGTAGGCGTGTTCGAGCAACTCGTCCAGCGGGCGCGGGTAGGTGATGTCGGCGATCCGCTCCATCCGCTCCTCGTACTCGATGCCGTCGGCCTTCATCCGGCCGATCGCCTCGCCCCTGGCCTTGTTCGTCTGCGCGGCCAGGATCTGGCGCGGGTCGTCCAGCGTCGCCTCGACCACCGAGAGCACGTCGAGCGCGTAGGTCGGCTCCTCGGGGTCGAGCAGGTCGAACGCGGCGAGCGCGAACGTGGACAGCGGCTGGTTGAGCGCGAAGTCGGCCTGGAGGTCGACGGTGAGCCGCACGTTGCGGCCCTCCTCGTCGGGCTCGTCGAGCTTTTCGACCACGCCGCCGTCGAGCAGCGAGCGGTAGATCGCGATGGCCTGACGGATGTGTCGCAACTGCTGAGCACGCGGCTCGTCGTTGTCGGTGAGCAGGTGCCGCATCGCCTCGAACGCATTGCCGGGGCGGTTGATCACCGCGAGCAGCATCGCGTGGGTGACCCTGAACCGCGAGGCCAGCGGCTCGGGTTCGGCTTCCTGAAGCTTGGTGTAGGTCTCGTCGTTCCAGCCCACGAAGCCCTCGGGGGCCTTCTTGCGGACCACCTTGCGGCGCTTCTTCGGGTCGTCGCCGGCCTTGGCGAGCGCCTTGATGTTCTCGATCTCGTACTCGGGGGCCTGGGCCACCACGTTGCCCACCGTGTCGAAGCCGGCCCGCCCCGCGCGCCCGGCGATCTGGTGGAACTCGCGCGCCCGCAGCCGGCGCACCCGCTGACCGTCGTACTTCGACAGCGCGGTGAACAGCACGGTGCGAATCGGCACGTTGACCCCGACGCCGAGCGTGTCGGTGCCGCAGATCACCTTGAGCAGCCCGGCCTGGGCCAGCCGCTCGACCAGGCGGCGGTACTTGGGCAGCATGCCCGCGTGGTGCACGCCGATGCCGTGTCGCACCCAGCGCGAGAGCTGGCGGCCGAAGTTGGTGGTGAACCGGAAGCGCCCGATCACCGCCGCGATCTGGTCCTTCTCGGCGCGCGTGCACATGTTGATGCTCATCAGCGACTGGGCCCGCTCGACCGCCGACGCCTGGGTGAAGTGCACGATGTAGACCGGCGCCTCACGCGTGGTCAGCAACTCTTCGATGGTCTCGTGCAGCGGGGTGACCCGATACGTGAAGAAAAGCGGGACCGGACGCACCGCGGACTTGACGATCGTGGTGATCCGACCCGTGCGCCGCTTGAGGTCGGCGTGGAAACGGGTCATGTCGCCGAGCGTCGCGGACATCAGCAGGAACTGCGCCTTGGGCAGTTCGATGAGCGGGATCTGCCAGGCCCAGCCGCGGTCCGGGTCGCCGTAGTAGTGGAACTCGTCCATCACCACGAAGCCGACGTCGGCGTCCGCACCGTCGCGCAGCGCGATGTTGGCGAGCACCTCGGCGGTACAGCAGATGATCGGCGCACCGGCGTTGACCGACGCGTCGCCGGTCATCATGCCGACGTTCTCGGTGCCGAACTGGGCCACCAGGTCGAAGAACTTCTCCGACACGAGCGCCTTGATCGGCGCGGTGTAGAAGCTGCGCTGCTTGCGGGCCATGGCCGCGAAGTGCCCGCCGGCGGCGACCAGGCTCTTGCCGGAACCGGTCGGCGTGTTGAGGATGACGTTGTTGCCCGAGACCAGCTCGATCAGCGCCTCGTCCTGCGCGGGATACAGGGTGAGACCGCGCTCCTCCGCGTACGAGACGAAGGCTTCGTACAGGGCGTCGGGGTCGGCCTCGGCGGGGAGCAGATCGATGAGAGTCACACGCTCTATCTTGCCTGCTCGCGCGCCCGCGCCCCGACGCAACCCACACGAGCCTTCCGGTGACACGTGTCGTATCCGTACGGTCACCGTGATCGATCACCGGCGGACGCGGGAGGGATCAGTGGGACCAAAGGGGCGAATGCGCCGGTTGGTTCCGGCCCTGCTGCTCGGCGCCGCCTTGGCCGGCGCTCCGGTTGCGTGTGCCCCGGACGAGGCCGACGCCCCGGCCGCGTTGACGGTATCGGCTCTGCCGCCCCACCCCGGGCAGGGCTCGCCGTGGTTCGGTTGGTCGGTGCGCCCCGGCGGCGAGGACCGCCCCGCGCAGCGTACGTATCGCCTGGTGATCGCCCGCGACCTGTACGCGGTCGACGTGGTGGCCGCCGGCGGCGTGCACGCGAACGCGTGGGACAGCGGCGTCGTCCACTCGGCGCAGTCGAGTGATCTGCGCCCCTCCGGGTTCCGCTACGACGCGGGGACGACCTACTACTGGAGGGTGCTGATCCAGGACGCGACCGGGCGCAGCTCGGGGTGGAGCGAGCCGCAGCGGTGGACGGCGCCGCGCTGAGGGCGTGAACGCCGTGTTCGACGCCCGGCTTGATCGACGCTCGGTTCGATCGACGCTCGGCTTGGTCGACGCCCGGCTTGGTCGACGCCCGTGATCATTGCTCGGTTTGATCGACGCCCGGTCTGGTCGACCCTCAGCACACCACCTTGGCCCCGCGCAGTTCGGCGATCCGTTCGGTGAGCCCGAGCTCGGTCAGGATCGCGTCGGTGTCGGCGCCCAGTGTCGGCGCGGGCGTGCCGAGCCGGGCGGGGGTGCCGGCGAAGCGGGACGGGTGGCGTGGCTGGCGCAGCCGGCCGGCGGTGGGGTGCGTGTCGTCCTCCAGCAGGCCCACGGCCGCGATGTGCGGGTCGCTCGCGAGTTCACCGGGGCCCAGGACGACACCGCACGGCACGTTCTCGGCCTCCAGGCGGGCGATGCCCTCGGCGACGGTGAGCTTGGTCGCGGCCTCGTGACAGCGGGTCACCAGGGCGTGGCCGACCTCGCGGTTGCGCCGACGTTCGGCGATCGTGGCCACCCGGGGATCGTCGTAGCCCTCGACCCCGAACGCCCGGCACATGCCCGCGAAATCCGCGTCGCTGGTCGGGGTCGCGATGCCCCACCCGTCGGTGAAGGCGTAGGGCCGTACGTCCGCGACGAAACTGCCGGGCTGGCTGCCGTCGCCGTCGCGCAGCACGTCGTTGCCGGCCGAGTCGACCCACAGGAACGAGATCACCGCGTCCAGCATGGACAGTTCGAGGTGCTGCCCGCCGCGACCGCGTTCCCGCGCGAAGAGCGCTGCGGTGATCGCCTGGGCTGCGGTCAGCGCGGTGACCTTGTCGGCGAGGGCCTGGTTGGAGAATCTGGGCCGCCCGGTCTCGGCGTCCTTCTGGTTCTCGGCGATGCCGCTGTACGCCTGGATCACCGTGTCGTACGCACCCTTTCCCGCGTACGGGCCGTCGGCGCCGAAGCCGGAGATCGAGCAGTAGACGAGGTCGTCGCGGCGCACGTCGTCGTAGCCGAGGCCGAGCCGCTGCGCCACGCCCGGGCGCCAGTTCTGCACGACCACGTCGGCGCGCGCGATCAGCGCCTTGACGATGTCGCGGCCGGCGTCGGTGCGCAGGTCCACTCCGACACAGCGCTTGCCTCGGTTGCACATTTGGTAGAGCGCGCTGATTCCGCCGGTCGCGGTGCCGATCCAGCGGGAGATGTCGCCGATCCCGGGGCGTTCGACCTTGATCACGTCCGCGCCCTGGTCGGCGAGGAGAGTGACCGCGTAGGGCCCGGTCGCGGCCGTGGACAGGTCCACGATCCTGACGCCGGCCAATGGTCCGTCGATCGGAACACGTTCCACAACGCTCCCCTTCGTCTGGGTGGATTCGCCTGTCCGGCGCGCTTGTCCCGTCCGGAGCCATGACGAAAACAGGTTCTCTCTCACAGGTCAAGGCTCTGGTCTGTTCGCGCCCGGCGACGGAGAATCCGCGCAGTGGCGCGGCCGGGTCGCGACCTTGTCGCGCCCGCGGCGGCGTCGCGGTACCGCACTCACCCACGGAGGATTCGTGACCAACCCGATCGGGCCGCTCACCGCGGCCGACGAGGGCTTCCACCACCAGGTCGCCGAGACGTTCGCGACCGTCGCCACCACCGACCCGTCGTGGACCGAGAAGGTCTGCGCGATGGCAGCGGCCCGCGACGGCAGCCTGCAACTGGGGTTCGGCCTGGGCAAGTACACCAACCGCAACGTCATGGACTGCTACGCGGGCGTCTCGCGCGGCGTCGAACAACTGACGGTGCGCGCGTCGCGGCGGTTGTCCCCGGAGCCGCACACCACGGTGGTGGGCCCGATCCGCTACGAGGTGATCGAACCGCTCAAGGTGGTCCGGTTCGTACTGGAGGCCAACGAGACGCAGCCGATCGCGTTCGACTGGACCTTCGAGTCGGCCGTGCCGGCCGTCTGCGAGGACCGCACTCACAACCGTCGCGCGTATCGCACCACCGCGGACCTGGTGCGCTATCACCAGACCGGCGTCGCGACGGGCTGGGTCGAAGTGGACGGCGAGCGCACCGAGATCACCCGCGACGCGTGGGTGTCGACACGTGACCACTCGTGGGGCACCCGCTACGACGTCGGCTCGCCCGCGAGCGACCTGGAACCGGCGGGCATGCCGGCGTCGGTGTCGTTTCGGATGATCTGGGCGCCGATCCTGATGGAGCGTCAGGACGGCAGTCGTTACGCCCTGTTCCTGCACTACCAGATCACCACCGCGCCGGGGTTCACGCAGAAGCGGGTGATGGGCGGGGTCGAGCATCCCGACGGCCGGGTCGAGGAATGGGCCGACCTGGTACCGGACTTGACCTACGACCCGGCCAACCGCCGCCTGCGCGGCGGCAAGCTGCACGCCACGATGGCCGACGGGTCGGCCCGACCGCTGCAGATCGAGGTGGTCTCCGAGACCGGCTTCCACCTGGGCGCGGGACTGTACTTCGGGCTCGACGGCCGACACCACGGCGAGTGGCGCGGCGATCTGCACGTGGAGGGCGAGCGCATCGCCGACTGCTCCACCCCGGAAGCGGCTCGCCGGCTCCACCAGATCCGCGACACGGTGGTCAAGGTGACCGACCCGATCGGCGGGGGCGTCGGCTGGGGCAACTGCCAGCCGATCGTGACGGGGGCCGACGAGGGTCTGGGACTGACGGCGGAGTCGTCGTTCATGTGAGCCGGGCGGTGGTCGGGCGCGGCAGGTCCGGGGCAACCGGCCCACGCCGCAACCCGGTTGGCCCCGGGACGCGTCGGCGGTCCGGGGCCGGCACCGACTTCGCACGCGCCGCGAAATCGTCTCGGCGAGGACGGACGATGTTCCGGTCGGTGTTCCGACGAACACCCAGCGCGAGCCATACGATGCTCCCGACCTTGATCAGGGGAAGGGACTTCATCCATGCGCAGGATCCTCATCGTCGGTGCCGGCCAGTCGGGGCTCCAACTCGCCCTGGGACTATTGGCCCACGGTTACGACGTGACCGTGATGACCGAGCGGACACCGGACGAGATACGCGCCGGGCGGGTGACCTCGACGCAGATCATGATGCCCTCCACGGTTGCCCTGGAGCGGCCGCACGGGCTCGACCTGTGGCGCGAGCAGTGCCCGCCGATCCCCCGCGCCGGCTTCACCATCCCGGGCCCCGACGGCACTCCCGTGGTGAACTGGCTGGGTGAGTTGGGCGGCGCGCAGTCGGTCGACCAGCGGTTGAAGATGCCCGGGTGGATGGACCTGTTCGTGGAGCGCGGCGGCAACCTCGTCGTGCATCCGGTGGCGGTGTCCGACATCGACTGGTACACCCGTAACTACGACCTCGTCGTGGTCGCCGCCGGCAAGGGCGAGCTGGTGTCGATGTTCGATAGGGACCACGAGAAGTCCGAATTCACGTTGCCACAGCGGCAGTTGTCGGTCGCCTACTTCCACGGCGCGACCCCGCGCCCCGAGGTCGGCCACGACGCGCTGCACGTCAACGCCATCCCGGGCGCCGGCGAGATCATCATGTTCCCCGGCCTGACGCTGACCGGGGCGTGCGACATCATCCTGCTCGAAGCCGTCCCCGGCGGCCCGCTCGACGTGTTCCAGGGGGTGCGTGACCCCGACGAGCACTGGCGGATCATGCAGGAGTTGGTCCGCCGGTTCGCCCCGTGGGACTACGACCGGATCAGCGAGGCCGAGCTGACCGATCCGATGTGCGTGCTGGCCGGCGGCTTCTCCCCCGTCGTGCGCAGGCCGATCGCCGAACTGCCGTCCGGTGGACTCGCGTTGGGCATCGGCGACGTCCTGGTCACCAACGACCCGCTGAGCGGCCAGGGGTCGAACAACGCGGCCCGCGCGGCGGATCTCTACCTGTCGGCGATCGTGGCCCACGGCGACCGCGCCTTCGACCGCGTGTGGATGCAGGAGCTGTTCGACACGTTCTGGGATCGGGCCCGACACGGTGTCAAGTTCTCCACGACGCTGCTCGGGGTCCCGCCGGAGCACATCCAGATGCTGATGGGCGCGGGCAACGACAACCCTGCGGTGTGCGACGCGATCATGAGCGCGTTCGACAACCCGGCGCAGTTCGAGGAGTTCTTCTACGAGCCGGAGAAGACGATGGCGTTCTTGAAGGAGGTCGGGGCGGTGTAGGGGCGGGGGCGATGCAGGGTGGGCGGGCGCTGCGGGGGCTCGGGGGCAGGGCCGGGGCTTTGGGAATAGGGGAGGTGGCTGCGGGCTTGGCAGGTGGCTTCCGGGTGACCCGTGGTGGATCCCTGCGGCGCTCCTGCGGGTTCCCGAGAGCTCCTGCGGCCTCCTGGCGGGCTCTGTGACGAGCCGCCGCCGGCCTCCTGGTGACTTTACGGTGGGGAGAGTGGGCGAACCCGTCCCCCTCTCCCCTGTCGATGATCCCGACGGGCTGCAAGCAACGTAATTTCGGTGCAACCTTGCGGGGCATTTTCGTGCGGGCGGGTACGGGCCGTGTGTTTCCGGCCCGTTGGCCAGCGGATCCCCGCGTATCGCGGTTCGCAAGTGGTGACAGCGGCAACGCCCCGTGCGCGGGCAGGCCGACCGGTCCTCGCGCCCACCGGGTTTCGAGCGTTGACGGGCTCGTAATGGGTCTGTAACTCTGATCCCGCGCCTTGCAAAACACTCGCAGATTTCCGGGAACTATCAGCTCTCGACTGCAAATTCTGACTCGTGGCGTGGACACGCCGTTCCTGTGCGCCTCCCCGTCGGTCGACACCGCGCCATCGTCACCTGCTCCCCAGCTTTCGCCCGACGCTCGGGCACCGCACCGCACCGCACCGCGTCGATCCGGGCCGGCCCGCCTCGGATTGCCCCGCTCTTCGCCGGCTCCGCTTCCCCTCGCCTGCGTGCGCCTCCCACGGCTCCAGCGCCGGCTGAGCCTTCCAGGACCCTGAACGACCGATGCTCCTGTGCCCCGGGAGCTCCTTGAGCCGACTTGGGCCGCCTGAGCCGCTTGAGACCCCCCTGCACGACCCACCTCGAACCTCCCGAGACCGTCCCCCGTGAGAACAGAGGAACGCGATGAGATCACGACCATCCATCCCCCGCCGACCGGCCGTCGCCGTAGTGGCAACAGGGCTGCTCACCCTCGCCGTTGCGGTCGGCCCCGCCGACCCGGCAGGCGCGACCGCGAGCGCCGGGCGACCCGAGGCAGCCTCGACGGCCGACATCGGCCGCATCAGCGACGGTGACCAGCGGACCTACTGGCAGGCACCGGCGGGCACGCCGTTCCCGCAGGCGGTCCAGCTGGATCAGGGGCACAGCACGAGCATCGACGGCGTGGTGCTCAAGCTGCCCGCGACGTGGACGTCCCGGCAACAGACGCTGGCCGTGCAGGGCAGCGACGACGGGACCTCCTTCAAGACCATCGTCGGGCAGGCCACGTACACCTTCGATCCGGCCGACCACAACGTCGTGCGGATCGGATTCCCGGTCACCCGAGCGCGGTTCGTCCGGCTGGACGTCAGTGCCAACACGAAGGCGTCCGCCGCGCAGTTGGCCGAACTCGACGTACACCCCGCCGCGGACTCAACCGTCAACCTCGCACTCGGCAAGACCGTGACGTCGAGCAGCGACAACTCGCCGTACACGGCGGCGAACGCCAACGACGCGAACGCGGGCAGCTACTGGGAGAGCGCCAACAACGCGCTCCCGCAGTGGATCCGCGCCGACCTGGGCACCGCCGTCGGCGTGAACAAAGTGGTACTCAAACTCCCGACCGGATGGGAACGCCGCACCCAGACCCTGTCGATCCAGGGCAGCACCGACGGCAGCACCTTCACCGACATCGTGCCGTCGGCAGCCCGGGTGTTCGACCCGGCCGGCGGCAACACCGTGACGGTGGCCTTCGACACGCTCACCACCCGGTACGTGCGCGTGCACGTCACGGCCAACACCGGGTGGCCGGCCGCACAGCTCTCGGAGTTCGAGGTCTACGGCCCCGCGACCGGGGACACCCAGGCGCCGAGCGCGCCGACCGCGCTCGCCTACACCCAACCGGCGACCGGACAGATCAGGCTCACGTGGGGCGCCTCGACCGACAACGTCGGCGTGAGCGGCTACGACGTGTACGCAAACGGCACGCTGCGCACGAGCGTGCCGGGCAACGTGCTGTCGTACACCGACCCGCAGCCCGACTCCGCGACGGTCGCCTACCACGTCACCGCCAAGGACGCGGCGGGCAACACCTCGGCGAACAGCAACACCGTCACCAGGACCGGCAGCGGCGGCGGCCCCGGTACGAACCTGGCCGTCGGCAAGCCGATCACCGCGTCGTCGTCCACGTCGAACTTCGTCGCCGCGAACGCCAACGACGACAGCGTGTCCACCTACTGGGAGGGCGGCGCCTACCCGAACGACCTCACCGTGAAGCTGGGTTCCAACGCCGATGTCAGCGCGGTCGTGGTCAGGCTCGCCCCCGACCCGATCTGGGGTGCCCGCACCCAGACGATCCAGGTCCTCGGCCGCGAGCAGAGCGCGAGCGCGTTCGTCTCCTTGGCGCCGGCGGCGGTGCGCGGGTTCGATCCGGCGTCGGGCAACACCGTGACCATCCCGGTCGGCGGTCGTGTCGCCGACGTCCGGCTGCGCATCACGTCCAACTCCGGTGCCCCGGGCGGTCAGGCAGCCGAGTTCCAGGTCGTCGGCGTCCCCGCGCCCAACCCGGACCTGACCGTCACCGCCCTCGCGAGCACGCCCACCGCGCCCGTCGAGACCGACCCGATCACGCTGTCCGCCACGGTCGCCAACGTCGGCCCGGCCGCCGCCGCCGCGACCTCCGTCAACCTCTATCTGGGCGGCACCCTGGCCGGCACCGCGCCGGTCGGCCCCCTCGCGGCCGGCGCGTCCACGACGGTGTCCGCCGTGGTGGGTGCCCGTACCGCCGGCAGCTATCCGCTCGGGGCCAAGGTCGACGAGGCCAACGCGGTGATCGAGCAGAACGAGGCCAACAACGCGTTCACCGCGCCCGGCCCGCTGGTGGTCACACCGGTGGCCAGTTCGGACCTCATCGCCTCGGCCGTGACCTGGACCCCGGACAACCCGGCGGCCGGCAACCCGGTGGCCTTCACCGCCACGCTCAAGAACCAGGGCAGCATCGCGACCGCGCCAGGGGTCCATCCCGTCACCCTGACCCTGCTCGACGCCGACACCGGGGCCACCGTTCGCACCCTGACCGGCTCCTACACCGGCACGATCGCCGCCGGCGCGACCGCCGCCCCGATCGATCTGGGCACGTGGCCGGCAGCCGACGGCACGTACACCGTCAAGGTCGTGATCGCGCCCGATGCCCGCGAACTCCCGGTCAAACAGGCCGACAACACGAGTACGCGGCCGCTGTTCGTGGGCCGGGGCGCGCACCTGCCCTACGACAAGTACGAGGCCGAGGACGGCGTACTCGGCGGCGGCGCGGCCGTCGTGGGTCCGAACCGCACCGTCGGCGACCTCGCCGGCGAGGCGTCGGGCCGCAAGGCCGTCACGCTGAACACGACCGGCAGTTCGGTCGAGTTCACCACGAGGGCGAGCACCAACACGCTCGTCACCCGCTTCTCCATCCCGGACGCGCCCGGCGGGGGCGGCATCGACGCGACACTCGACATCTACGTCGACGGCGTGTTCCTCAAGGCGATCGACCTGACCTCGAAGTACGCCTGGCTGTACGGCAACGAGACCGCACCCGGCAATGCGCCCGGCGCGGGCGGACCGCGCCACATCTACGACGAGGCCAACGTGATGCTGGGTACCACCGTCCCGGCGGGGAGCAGGATCCAACTCCGCAAGGGCACAGCCAACACCACCACCTACGCGATCGACTTCGTCGACCTGGAACAGGTCACCGTGATCGCGAACCCCGACCCGGCGACGTACGCGGTCCCGGCCGGATTCACGCACCAGGACGTGCAGAACGCCCTCGATCGAGTCCGGATGGACACCACGGGCACACTGGTCGGCGTCTACCTGCCGCCCGGCACCTACCCGACGGCGAGCAAGTTCCAGGTGTACGGCAAGGCCGTCAAGGTCGTCGGCGCGGGTCCGTGGTTCACTCGCTTCCAGGCACCGACGACCCAGGACAACACCGACGTGGGCTTCCGGGCCGAGGCGTCGGCGAACGGCTCGACGTTCACGAACTTCGCCTACTTCGGCAACTACACGTCGCGCATCGACGGCCCCGGCAAGGTGTTCGACTTCGCCAACGTCGCGAACATCGTGATCGACAACGTCTGGAACGAGCACACGGTCTGCCTGTACTGGGGCGCCAACACGGACCACGTGACGATCCGGAACACCCGGATCCGCGACACCTTCGCGGACGGGATCAACATGACCAACGGCAGTACGGACAACCACCTCGACAACATCGAGGCCAGGTCGACCGGTGACGACAGCTTCGCGCTGTTCTCGGCGATCGACGCGGGCGGCGCCGACGAGAAGAACAACCTGTACGAGAACCTGACTTCGCTGCTCACGTGGCGGGCGGCCGGCGTCGCGGTCTACGGCGGCTACGACAACACCTTCCGCAACATCCACATCGCGGACACCCTGGTCTACTCCGGCATCACGATCAGCTCGTTGGACTTCGGCTACCCGATGAACGGCTTCGGGACCGGACCGACCAGCTTCCGCAACATCTCGATCGTCCGGGCGGGCGGCCACTTCTGGGGCTCACAGGTCTTCCCGGCGATCTGGGTCTTCTCGGCCTCGAAGGTGTTCCAGGGCATCAGGGTCAGCGACGTGGACATCGTCGATCCGACCTATGTCGGGATCATGTTCCAGACCAACTACGTCGGCAACCAACCGCAATTCCCGGTCAAGGACACGGTGTTCACCAATGTCTCGATCACCGGCGCGCACCGCAGCGGCGACGCCCACGACGCCAGGTCCGGCATCGGCATCTGGGCCAACGAACTCCCGGAACCGGGCCAGGGCCCGGCGGTGGGCTCGGCGGTCTTCAACGGCCTACGCCTGAGCGACAACCACGAGAACATCAGAAACACCACCTCCACCTTCACGATCGTCACAAACCCGTAGCCGGCCGACACACCACCACCAGCGCCGCCGAGGCCACCACCTCGGCGGCGCAACCACGGCCCACGCAGCACCCCGGCGCGCCCGACCTCCAGCCGAACGTCACAAGTCCGCAACAGGTCCGAACCACCAACATGTGCGGCGTCGTTCACCTTCCAACAACCCAACCGTAGGGCCGATCTCACACACGCCCGGCAAGCTTGCGGTGGTCCGCCGCCTCCCCGTCGAGAGACCGCCCCATGCGCCTTGTTCGCCTTGTCCGCAAAGCCCGTTCGTCTTTCCTCGCCCTGGCCGGCGTGGCCGCGATCTCGGCCCTCGGACCGTTCGCCGGCACCGCCCAGGCCACCGGCGGCGCCGCCGCCGACGAGAAGACGTCCGGTGCGTACAAGAGCTTGCCCCACGGCACCGAGAAGACCAAAACCCGCACGATCGGCATCGACGGCGTCGGGTGGACCACGACCGCGCCGGCCGGGTGGAGCGTCGACGACTCCAAGACGCCCTCGGGCGACGAATCCGAGCGGCGCGGCTGGTCCTTCGCCACCGACGAGCCCGGTACCACCCGCACGACGCCGGGCCGGGATCGCGAGGGCAACATCCGCGCACGCACCGCGCATCCGGTATCCGACGCCGGCGCGGGGCGTGAACTACCCTCCTCCACAGCCCGGTTCGACTCGACTTTGATCAGTCCCACGTACCGACTCCACGGCGCGACCAAGGCCACCCTGCGGTTCGCCACCGACTACGCCGGCGACGGCCCACAAACCGGTGACGTCCACATCTGTTTCGACGGCGGTGAGCCGATCCCGATCAAGTCGTACCGCGCGAACACCACCACGTCCGAAACGCTCGACGTCACGATCCCGACGGGCGCGCGCACGGCGCAGGTGCGCTTCCGGTACACGGGCGCGCACCACGCGTTCTGGACCGTCGAGCGGGTGTCCTTCACCCCGACGAACCCGATCCCCGGCCTGACCGTCACCGCCATGACCGGCACGTCGAGCGAACTCGGCCGCCCGGACGGCGAGGGCCCGTGGTGGGCCACCGGCACCGCCCACGTGTCCGGTACGGACGGCAAGCCCGTGCCCGGCGCGTGGGTGACGGCCGAGATCCGCGCCGACGGCCAGGCCCTACGCCACTTCGGCCTCACCCGCCGAGACGGCTCGGTCGACTTCGGCGTCCCGGTCCTGTGGAGCAACGACGCGGTGGTGAGGGTAACGGCCGTACGGCACCTGACCCTGCCCTACCACGAGGACCCGGCGACCAGCCGCGAGGTCCGCATCGTCCGCCCCACGACCTGAGCTTCGTCGCGCGCGATTTTCGCCGAGGTCGCCGTACCCGCACTCCGAGCCCGCCTCGACCGCAGCGCGGACCACGAAACGCGAACCTCCGCCGGCCCGGGCCGGACACTACCGTGGGCGGATGAGCCTTGATCAAGAACTCGTGGACGCCGCGATCGACCTCGCGCGCACGCGATTTCCGGGGCAGGACTGGTCCGGTGCCGCGGCCCTGCGTCTCGACGACGGCACCATCCTCACCAGCACGGCACCGGACGTCCCGAACAACGCTGTGCGGCTGTGCCACGAAACGGGCGCGATCTGCGAGGCGTTCAAGCTCGACCGGAAGGTGATGGCATCGGTCTGCGTGACCGCGGCCGACAACGACCGCGGCTACTGGGTGTTGGCCCCGTGCGGCGTCTGCCAGGAGCGGCTCTTCCGCTACGGCCCGGACGTCGAGGTCGCGGTCCCGGACCCAACGGACCACCGCCGCTGGCACGCCCTACGACTGCGTGACGTCCAACCCCATTGGTTCGCGCGGGTGTTCCCGGAAGACGTGTGGCCATACGCGCCGGAGCAGCCTTGACTCCCCCTACACCCGCGCCCAGCCGCACGCTCCGATCGGCATCCCGACTGTGCTGCACGGAAGTTCACGGTGTGGGGCGACCCCCGGTGGTTCGGCACGGCCGGGGGTCGCGCGTGCAGTGGGTCAGGCGGTGCGCAGCGTGGAGAGCAGCGCCGACCAGGACGCCGGCGCGACGACCACGTGCCCGACGCTCGGGTCCTTCGAGTCACGGACCGGCACGCCCGCGAAGCCGGGGGCGATCTCGACACATGCGCCACCGTCATCGTTGCTGTGCGACGACTTGAACCAACCCGCGTCGCTCAGGTCGAGGGCAGTTCGGATCATGTTCTGTGCTCCTTGATGACCGCCGCGATTAGATCCGCCGACTGCCCCGGCGTGAGGGCTTCGGCCATGACCCGATCGTAGGCCCGGCGTTGCCGCCGGACGGAATCCGGGTCTTCCAAGAGTTGCCCGTTGGCCATGCCTTCCAGGTAGGCAATCCGTCCGTCGTCGGGCAGCGTCAAGAGGATCAGGGCACCGCCGAGGGCGCCACGTTCCCCGCGCTCGAACGGCGCGACCTGCAACCGTGA
>NZ_WWJX01001121.1 GCF_009865215.1 Streptomyces sp. SID3343
GGCGACCTCGGGTGTGACGGCAGCCGTAACCGGCGCGGCCTCCGGGGCTGCCGCGCTCGGCGGTCCTGCGGGACGGCTGGCGGCCCTGCGACGGCGGCGTGGTGCCGGCGTCGTGGCCGTGTCGTCCTTCGTGCTGTTGTCGTTGTCGGAAGTACCGGAGTTCACAACCCCGGGTGTACCTGATGTCTCAGGCGTGTCGTTGGGCTCGGTGTCGAGCATGCGGGTCTGTCTCCCGTCACGCTTCCGGGCGCTCCAACGCAGGGCGCCGCGCGGAAGCTTCTCTCTCACTCGCCGATCCCGGCCTGTTGGCCGAAACCGGGCGATAAGTCTGTCGGAAATTCAAGCCTTGTGGCCTCGTGTACCCGGTCGTCACCGATTCGAGGCTTCGACGACGGGTTCTGCACCGCCCTGCGGGCCGGTCCGGAGGTCCTCGTCCCCCTGCGAGGAGAGCTCCACCGCCAATACGGCACGGTCGGGCGCGAGCGGATCGGTCACCGTATTGGTCGCGGTGTCGAGCGGCCCCTGCGCCAGGCGGGTGACCGCGGCGGCGGTGGGCGTAACAAGTTCGGCGACCAAGCGAAGACCGGACAGAACGTCGTCGGGTCGAACGGCGGGTGTGGTGTGCCGTACAACCAGTCGCAGTATCGCACAGGGCGAACCGCTCTTTGCATCGACACCCTGGTGACCTGCGTCGTTCCCGTCGGGGGTGGTGACGGTCAGATCGACAACGGCCGCGCGGGCGTCGAAGGTGCGCAGTCCGTTCTTGGTCATCCGGCCGACCTCGACCTCCTCGGCGGCCAGGAACGCGGTGACCGCGCGCCCGGCTTCCTCGGTGGTGACACCGCTGAGGGCCAGCTCCCAGATCGACGCCTGAAGGCGCTCGGGGAGGTTGCCGCCGTGTGCCTCGACGATCTCGACGATGTCGAGACCGGTCGGGAGGGACGAGTCGAGCAGCTCTCGCAGATCCGCGGGGTCACAGCGTGTGGCCACGGAGATCTCGAGATATTCGGCCTCGCTGGCGACGCCCGTCGGCGCCGCGCCCGCGTAGGAAACCTTGGGGTGCGGGGTGAAACCGGCGGAGTAGGCCATCGGCACTGCCGCCCGCCGCAGGGCCCGCTCGAACGCGCGCTGGAAATCCCGGTGGCTGGAGAACCGGAGGCGACCGCGCTTGGTGTACTTCAGGCGCAGTCGCTGGACCGCCGGCGCGGGCGGCGGCCCCTCGGGCGTACGTCGTGCCAGTTTCGCTCAGTCCTTGATTCGAGAGTGGGGTGGACAGCGGTCGGTCCAAGCCTACGGCCATGCGGCGGGTCGGGTCAGCGGCCCCCGATTCCGAAGGCCCGAAGCACCTCTCGGCCGGCGTTGCCGATGGGCCGAAGGATGTTGCGGCCGACCCACCGCAGCGGCGCCACGACGAGGACCCGCCAGACGGCTCGGATCGCCCGGCCGATCGGCGCGAGCACGTTGTTCCAGGCCCAGGCCACCGGCAGGGCCACGAGATAGTGCCAGGTCACCGCGATGCCGCGGCCGATCGGCACGAGTACGGCACGCCACAGCCACGACAGCGGGCGCACGATCAGGAAGTTGAACACCGCGGTGGACACGTCCCACGCGAAGCGCAGCGCCTGGAGCGTCGCGCGGGCGACGGGGAAGAGCACGTAGCGCCACAACAGGACGGCCGGCTTGAGCAGGACGTAGCGAATCACCCACGCGAGCGGTCGCACGATCAGCCGGGTCACCACCCACGCGATCGCGTTCGCGATCGGAACCAGCACGTAGCGGGCGACGAACGCCAGGACCGGATGCAGGAACCAGTCCCACAGCAGGACCTTCAGCCCCTTGAGGATCGGCCGCAGGAACCAGTCCCAGAACAGGAACCGGATGCCCCGGCCGATCAGCTTGAGCAGTTCCCACAGCAGCCGCAGCGGGACCACGACGATCAGCGCGATGATCCGGGCGGGCCACCGGACGACCGAGTACAGGCAGCCTTCGCCGGGCTCGGGGCCGCCGCCGGTGCGCTGCTGGTGCGCGTTGTCGGCGTGCGGGCGCCACCCGGCCTGCTCGGTCTCGCCGGGAGGGTGGTGCGGGTTGTCGCGGGTCGTGGGCGTCCACGGCGCCGGATCCGATTGCTCCCCGTTTCCGTTCACCCGGGAAGATTAGTGGCCCCGGTCCCTCGGGGGGAGCGGGGCCACTGATCGGGCTTCGGGTGACGGTGTGACTACTCGACGACGCTCAGCGGCAGCAACTTGCGCCCGGTGGGGCCGATTTGGATCTCGGTGCCCAATTGCGGACATACGCCGCAATCGAAGCACGGGGTCCAGCGGCAGTCCTCGACCTCGGTCTCGTCGAGGGCGTCCTGCCAGTCCTCCCACAGCCAGTCCTTGTCGAGGCCCGAGTCGAGGTGGTCCCACGGCAGGACCTCGTTCCACTCGCGCTCGCGGGTGGTGTACCACGCGAGGTCGACCGGCTCGTCGGCCAGCGCGGTCTCCGCGGACTTGACCCAGCGGTCGTAGCTGAAGTGCTCGGACCAGCCGTCGAATCGGCCGCCGTCCTCCCACACCGCGCGGATGATCTTGCCGACCCGGCGGTCGCCGCGCGAGAGCAGGCCCTCGATCGCGCCCGGCTTGCCGTCGTGGTAGCGGAAGCCGATCGACTTGCCGTACTGCCGGTCGGCGCGGATCGCGTCGCGCAGCTTGTGCAGGCGCGCGTCGGTGGCGGCGGGGTCGAGTTGCGGGGCCCACTGGAACGGCGTGTGCGCCTTGGGCACGAATCCGCCGATGGACACCGTGCAGCGGATGTCGCGGCTGCCGGAGACCTCGCGGCCCTTTTGGATGACCTTCTTGGCCATGTCCGCGATCTGCAGCACGTCCTCGTCGGTCTCCGTGGGCAGGCCGACCATGAAGTACAACTTCACCTGGCGCCAGCCGTTGCCGTACGCGGTCGCGACGGTGCGGATCAGGTCTTCCTCGGACACCATCTTGTTGATGACCTTGCGCAGCCGCTCGCTGCCGCCCTCGGGCGCGAAGGTCAGGCCCGAGCGGCGACCGTTGCGGGTCAACTCGTTGGCCAGGTCGATGTTGAACGCGTCGACGCGGGTGGACGGCAGCGACAGGCCGATCTTGTCGTCGGTGTAGCGGTCGGCGAGACCCTTGGCGACCTCGGCGATCTCGGTGTGGTCGGCCGAGGACAGCGACAACAGGCCGACCTCCTCGAAGCCGGTGGCCTTGAGGCCCTTGTCGACCATCGCGCCGATGCCCTCGATGCTGCGCTCGCGCACGGGCCGGGTGATCATGCCCGCCTGGCAGAACCGACAGCCGCGGGTGCAGCCGCGGAAGATCTCCACCGACATCCGCTCGTGCACGGTCTCGGCCAGCGGGACCAGCGGCTGCTTGGGGTAGGGCCACTCGTCGAGGTCCATCACGGTGTGCTTGGACACCCGCCACGGCACGCCCGACTTGTTCGGCGCGACCCGCTGGATCCGGCCGTCGTCGAGGTAGTCCACGTCGTAGAACCGCGGTACGTACACGTTGCCGGTGACCGCGAGGCGGAACAGCAACTCGTCGCGACCGCCGGGGCGGCCCTCGGCCTTCCACGCCCGGACGATGTCGGTGATCTGGAGCACGGCCTGCTCGCCGTCGCCGACCACGGCACAGTCGATGAAGTCCGCGATCGGCTCGGGGTTGAACGCGGCGTGTCCGCCGGCGAGCACGATCGGGTGGTCCTCGGTGCGGTCCTTGGCCTCCAGCGGGATGTCGGCGAGGGAGAGCGCGTTGAGCATGTTCGTGTAGCCGAGTTCGGTGGAGAAGCTCAGGCCGAACACGTCGAAGTCGCCGACGGGTCGGTGCGCGTCCACGGTGAACTGCGACACGTGGTGCTCGCGCATGAGCTTTTCCAGGTCGGCCCACACCGCGTAGGTGCGCTCGGCGAGCACGTCGGGCACCTCGTTGAGGACCTCGTACAGGATCATCACGCCCTGGTTGGGCAGACCGACCTCGTACGCGTCCGGGTACATCAGGGCCCAGCGGACCGTACACGCGTCCCAGTCCTTGACGGTCGAGTTGAGTTCGCCACCGACGTACTGGATGGGCTTCTGCACCTGGGCGAGAAGCGGTTCCAGCCGCGGGAACAGGGACTCGACGGGCATGGCGGTCCTTCCGGGGGGACAGGGAGGGGGATCGACCTCCCAGCCTAACGCGACACGGGCGGGCCCCCCTACCGAGCCGGTCGGGGGGTCCGCCCGCGGGGCGTCGTACGTTTCGGTGCCGGGCCGAGGAGCCGGCCGAGCGGAGCCGACCCGGCGAGCCGACGGCCGAGCCGCCGCCGGGCTAGACCGCCTTGAAGGCGGCGGCGTGTCTCATGTGCACCGATTGCAACAGCCCTATCCCCATCCAGATCGCGAACATCGACGATCCGCCGTAGGACACGAACGGCAGGGGCAGGCCCGCGACGGGCATGATGCCCAGGTTCATCCCGACGTTCTCGAACATCTGGAACGCGAACCACGCGACCACGCCCGCCGCGACGATGGTGCCGAACAGGTCGTCCGCGTGTACCGCGATCCGGATCCCGCGCCACAGCACGATCAGGAACAGGCCGATGATCGCGCAGCAGCCGGCGAAGCCCAGTTCCTCGCCGGCGACCGAGAAGACGAAGTCGGTCTGTTGTTCGGGGACGTACTGGCCACTGGTCTGCTCACCGTGGAAGAGCCCCTGGCCGAAGAGGCCGCCCGAACCGATCGCGATCCGGGCCATCTTGGTGTTGTAGCCGACACCGGCCGGGTCGAAGTCCGGGTTCGCGAACGCCCGGAACCGGTCGATCTGGTACGCGCTGAGCAGCCCCAGATGCACGATCGCGGCCGCGCCGGCGCCCGCCGCGGCGACCAGACCGATCATCCATCGCGCCTTCGCTCCCGACGCGAGCAGCACGCCCAGCACGATCATCGCGACCACCATGACCGAGCCCAGGTCGGGCATCAGCATGATCACGCCCATCGGCAGCGCCGCCACCACGAGCGCCCAGAACACCGACTTGTGACCGGGTCGGTCCCGGTCCCCGGTGTCCACCCGCTCGGCCAGGATCATGCCCATGCACAGGATCATCGCGATCTTGGCGAGCTCGGCCGGCTGGACGGAAAAGCCCGCGCCCAGCTGGATCCAGGCCCGCTGACCGTTGATCGTGCTGCCGAGTGGGCTGAGCGCGGCCATCAGGCCGAGCATCGCGGCGATGCCCACGAACGGCGCGAACGGCCTTATCCGCCGGTGACCGATTATCGCCACCACCGTCGCCAGGACCAGGCCGATCGCCAGGTTGAGCAGGTGGCGCTTGAAGAAGAACTGCGGGTCCCCGCCGGTGAGTCCGCGCCGGGTGCGCGTCGCGGACCACACGAGCAGCGAGCCGACCAGCGACAGCGCGAGCGCCGAGCTCAACAGCATCCAGTCGAGCCGGCGCACCGGGGCGTCGCGCTGGATGATCTGTCGGGTGAGCGACCTGCGGGGGGTGAACACCGGTGCGAGGCGGCCGAGATCGGGCGTGCCGAACCCGGCCACGCGCGACGCGGGCCGCAGTCTCAGGTTCATGTCCCTCTCCCGGTCCGGTAGGCCACCCGGTCGGGCGGCAGCGCCGCGGGCGCGGCGATCACGGTGGTCCCGGCGGTGCTGCCGCCGGCGGGCTGCGGGGCCGCCCGGACCTGGTAGGACGCGGGAACGACGGTGCCGTCCTCCTTGACCTGCGGCAGGTTCGCGGGCGGGGTCGGCAGGAGCGCCTTGGTGGGGTCGATCGCGCCCTTCTCGTCGACGCCGAACAGGGCCTCGTAGATCTTGCGCACCGACGGGCCGGACGTGCCGGACCCGGTGCCGCCCTGGCTGACCATCATCACCACGGCGTACTGCGGTCCGTCGGTGGGACCGCCGTAGGTCGCGAACCACGACGTGCTCTGCTTGCCGTACACCGAGCCGGTACCCGTCTTGGCCGCTATCGGCAGCTGCGCGTTGGGCCAGTTGGCGAACACGCCGGACGCGGTGCCGTTCTGGGCGACGCCCAGCAGCGCGGTCTGGAGGTACTTCAAGGTGGCCTCGCTTATCGGCAGCTTGCCCGACGCCTGCGGCACGATGTCGCGAACGAGCCTGCCCTCGGGGCTGATCACGGCCTTGCCGATGGTCGGCTTCCACAGCGTGCCGCCGTTGGCGATCGCCGAGTACACCCGGGCCATCTGGAGCGGGGTGACGGTGGTGTCGCCCTGGCCGATCGCGAAGTTGATCGCGTCACCGGCGCGGAACTGCCACCCGTCGACGCAGTTCTCCTTGGCGATCGTGTCCGCGTAGTCGTTGCCGGTCTTGCCCTGCCTGCACCACGCGTCCTTGTTCTGCTCCCAGTTGCGCTTCTTCCACGCGCGGTCGGCGATCCGGCCGCCGGACTCGGCGGGAAGGTCGATGCCCGTGGGCGAGCCCAGGCCGTAGTTCTTGGCCATGGTGACCATCGGGTCCTTGGCGGTCTTGCTGAAGATCCCGCCGTCCTTGAGCCACATGTCGTAGCCGATGCCGTAGAACACGGTGTTGCAGGAGACTTCCAGGGCGCGCTGGAGGGAGATCGGGCCGTAGCCCTTGGACTCCAGGTTGTTGAAGACCTGGCCGCCGACCGAAATGCTCGGCGAGCAGTCGTAGTTGGCCTTCGTGGAGTAGCCGGACTCGGCCGCGGCCGACGTGGAGATCACCTTGAAGATCGATCCCGGCGCGAACTGACCCTGGGTGGCCCGCGAGATCAGCGGGACGCCGGCCTTCTCGTCGGTGAGCTTCTTGTAGTCGTCCGGCGAGATGCCGCCGACCCACACCGAGGGGTCGTAGTCGGGCGCGCTGGCCATCGCGATCACCCGCCCGGTCTTGACGTCCAGGACCACGGCCGCACCCGCGTCGGCGATGAAGTTCTTGTGCGTGTTGCCCGCGTCGAACGTCGATCGGGCCCGCTTGATCGCCTCGCCGAGTTGTTGTTCGGTGATGGCCTGTATGCGCGCGTCGATGCTCGTCACGAGGTGGTTGCCGGCCACCGGCGGGGTCTCCCCCGCTGTGCCGGTGACCCGGCCGAGGTGGTCGACGGACAGTCCGGTGACCCCGGACTTGCCACGCAGGTCGGCGTCGTAGGTGCGCTCCAGGCCGGCGCGGCCGACCTCGTCGGCGCGCTGGAGATCCTTCTTGCCTGCGGCCTTCTGCTTGGCCAACTCGTCGTCCGAGACCGGCGAGAGGTAGCCGACGACGTGTGCGCCGTTGACCCCTTCGGGCGCCGGGTACTGCCGTACGGCGGTCGGCTCGGCGGTCACCCCGGGAAAGTCCTCGCGGTGCTCCATGATGGTGAGCGCCTGCTCGGTGGTGGCGTCCTCGGTGACCGGGATCGGCTGGTAGGGCGAGCCGTTCCAGCACGGCTTGGGCACGTTGCGCTCGCACAGCCGGGTCCGGCTCTTGACCTCGTCGACCGGCAGTTCGAGCACGCCGGCGAGCTTGGTCAGTACCGCCGCACCGTCGTCGGGCATGCGCAGGAGGTCGGTACGGCTGACCGAAACGACCAGGGCGGTGCGGTTGTTGACGAGCGGGCGGCCCTTGTCGTCGAGGATCTGGCCGCGGACGGCCGGCGTGATCACGTCTCGGACCTGGTTCTGCGAGGCCGCCGCCGTGTAGTGGTCGCCTTCGCGAATCTGGAGAAACCACAGGCGGCCGAACAGGGTGATCATCAGCGACAGCACGAGGATCTGGAGGATCACCATGCGCGCGCGCACGCGGTGCGCGCCGTCCCCTTTCGAACGCCCGGCGTTGCGCAGGCTGGGCATCATGGGTGGTTCACCTCCCTACCTCGGCCGGGACAGGCCCGAGAGCATCGGTTGCGGATCGATACGACGAGCGAGGGCCATCACCCACGGCAGCACGAACGGCGCGAGGATCACGTCGTAGACCACGGCCGTGAACATGAGCTTGGGCAGGCCCACCTGACGCGCGGCGGTGTCGCCGACCAGCGCCCCGACGCCCGCGTACAGCATGGTGGTCGCCGCGGCGGCGACTGCCACGACCATGATCGGGGTGAGGATCGAGCGTCTGGTGCTGCGCGACGCGAACAGGCCCGCGAAGTAGCCGGCCAGGCACAGCACGAACGCGTAGCGGCCCGCCGCGTGGTCCGCGGGCGGCGCGAGGTCGGCGCACAGGCCGGCCGAGAAGCCGATCACGCATCCCGAGGTCGGACCGTACGTCATGGCGAGCGCGACCACGATCACGAGCAGCAGGTCCGGTACCGCGCCGGGCAGTCCCAGGCGCGCGAGCACGCTCACCTGGACCACGAGCCCGATCACGATCAGCAGCGCGGCGTAGACCACGCGGGAGATCCGCAACGTCTCAGTCCCTTCCGGGCGGCGAGGTCGCGGGCGGCGGTTTGCGTCCGGTGCCGCTCGCGTTGTTGGTGGTGCCGGTCGGCGGCTTGGCGGCTTGCGAACCGCCCTTGGGCGGCTCGGTGGAGGCGGGC
>NZ_WWJX01000116.1 GCF_009865215.1 Streptomyces sp. SID3343
GCGCCCACGAGCCGCAGCCGCGAGCCCACTCCGGCGCCGAGCCGCCCGGCGGGCACCGGCCGCGACACCAACGACGCGACCGACAACACCGGCGCGCCCGCCTCGTCCGCGGCCGTCAACGACAGTTCGTCGGGGCCCGCGACGGCCAGCCGTACCCGCAGCCGCGCCGCACCGCCGGCGTGCAGCCGGACGTCGTTCCACGCGTAGGCCAGGCTGGTCCCGGTTTCGGTCCCCGCCTCCCGCGCCCGCCGAACTGCCTCGACGACCGCGATGTGCAGTGCGGCGTCGAGCAGCGCCGGGTGCAGGCCGAACCGCTCGGCCTCCGCGGCCTGTTCGTCGGCCAACGCGACCTCCGCGAACAACGCCTCCTCGGTCCGCCACGCGCCCTGCAACCCCTGGAACACCGGCCCGTAGTCGATACCCGCCTCGACCAGCAGATCGTAAGCGTCGTCCACCGACACCTCGGCCGCGTCGACCGGCGGCCATACGGTGAAATCGAACCCGTCGACCACGGCCGGGACGTCCGGGCCGCCGTGGGCGCCGAGTTCCTCGGCCCTGGCGGCGGCGTCCCCGGCCAGGAATCCCCCTGCGTGGCGCTCCCATGCGAAGTCGTCGGCGGTGCCCTCGTCCCGAGAGAAGATCGCGAACCGCCGCCGCCCGTCCTCGGCCGGCGCGCCAACGGCCACCTGAAGGTGCACCCCCGCGTCACCGTCCGCGAGCAACAGCGGCACCTCGACGATCAGTTCGTCGACGGTCCCGAGACCGACCTCGTCGCCGGCCCGGACCGCGAGTTCGAGGAAGACCGACGCCGGGAGCAGGACCGTGTCCCGCACCGCGTGATCGGCGAGCCACGGGTGCGTGCGCAACGAGATCCGTCCGGTCAACAGGACTTCGTCACCGTCGGCGCTGCCCGACGACGCGCCGAGGAGTGGGTGAGCCACCGCACGCAGCCCGAGCGACGCGGGCCCGGCCGCCGGGCGGGCCAGGGTCTCCCGCCAGTAGCGCTTGCGCTGGAAGGGATAGGTCGGCAACTCCACGCGTCGCGGCTGAAGTTCCGCGAAGGCGGCGGTCCAGTCCACCGCCACACCACGCACCCACGCCTCGGCGAGGGACGTGTACAGCCGGGTGGCGCCGCCCTGGTCCCGACGTAGCGTCCCGACCACAACGGGCCGTTCGAGGTCGGTCGTGTCGAGCGTCTCGTCGATCGCCGCGGTCAGTACGGGGTGCGGGCCGATCTCCACGAACACCCCGTGCCCGGCGGCCGCGAGAGCGCGGGTGACCTCCTCGAAGCGCACCGTCTCGCGCAGGTTGGTCGCCCAGTAGGCGCCGTCCATCAACGCGGTGTCGAGCCGGTCCCCGGTCACCGTCGACCACAGCGGGATCGACCCCGAACGCGGCTCGATGCCGGCCAGGTCGGCCACGATTCGCTCCCGGATTTCCTCGACCTGCGCCGAGTGCGACGCGTAGTCCACCGGAATGATCCTGGCCCGGGCGCCCTCGCCCGTCACCGCCAGGACCAACGCGTCGAGGGCTTGCGGCTCGCCCGAAACGACGACCTGCGTCGGCCCGTTGACCGCCGCGACCGACACACGATCGGCGAGCCCGGCGGCCTCGATCCGGGCCCGTACCCGGTCCACCGGCAGCGCCACCGACGCCATCCCGCCGTGACCGGACAGCGCGACGATCGCTCGGCTCCGCAGCGCGACCACGCGGGCGCCGTCCTCCACCGACAGCCCACCGGCGACCACGGCGGCGGCGATCTCCCCCTGCGAATGGCCCACCACCGCGTCCGGCGCCACCCCGTGGGCACGCCACACCTCGGCCAACGACACCAGCACCGCCCACAGCAGCGGCTGGACCACGTCCACCCGAGCCGGCGAGGCCGCCCCGGCGACACCGGTCAACACGTCCACGGCCGACCAGTCCGTGAACGGCTCCAGGGCCTTGCCGCACTCCTCGAACCGCGTGGCGAACACCGCCGACTCGGCGAACAGTTCCCCGGCCATGCCGGCCCACTGCGACCCTTGGCCGGGGAAGACGAACACGGTCTTGCCGACCGGCCCCGCCGTCCCGGTCACCGCGTTCGCGGCCGACTCGCCGTGACCCACCGCGCCCAACGCCGCGGTCAGCCCGGCCCGGTCGCCGATCACCACTGCCCGTTCACCGAACAGCGCACGCGAGGACACGAGCGAGAAGCCCACGTCGGCGCCGCGCGGTGTCGGATCGACGTCGAGCCGATCGACGAGCAACCCGGCCTGCGCCCGCAACGCGTCGTGCGTCTTGGCGGACAGCGCCCACGGGAGCACGGCGGGGTCGGGCAGCGGGGTGTCGTCGGGTTCGGGGACAACCCGGGGCAGTTCGAGGATCACGTGCGCGTTGGTCCCGCTGACCCCGAACGCGGAGACCGCCGCCCGGCGTGGGGCGCCCGACTCCGGCCACGGCTGAGCCTGCGTCAGCAGCCGTACCGCGCCCGCCGACCAGTCCACGTGCGGGGTCGGCTCGTCGGCGTGCAGCGTCTTGGGCAGCACTCCGTGCCGCAGCGCCTCGACCATCTTGATCACCCCGGCCACGCCCGCCGCGGCCTGCGCGTGTCCGATGTTGGACTTCAACGACCCCAGCCACAGGGGCCGATCCGCCGACCGCTCCTGCCCGTAGGTCGCCATCAGCGCCTGCGCCTCGATCGGATCGCCGAGCGTGGTGCCCGTCCCGTGCGCCTCCACCACATCCACATCGGCCGCCGTCAGTTCGGCGTTGGCCAACGCCTGGCGGATCACCCGTTGTTGCGCCGGGCCGTTCGGCGCGGTCAGGCCGTTGGACGCGCCGTCCTGATTGACCGCGCTGCCGCGCACCACGGCCAGTACGTCGTGGCCCAGGCGTTCGGCGTCGGAGAGGCGTTCGAGGATCAGCACGCCCACGCCCTCCGCCCACCCGGTGCCGTCGGCCGATGCCGCGAACGCCTTGCACCGCCCGTCCACCGACAGTCCGCGTTGCCGGGAGAACTCCACATACCCCATCGGCGAGGCCATCACGGTCGCGCCGCCGGCCACCGCGAGATCGCACTCCCCCGCGCGCAGCGACTGGGCGGCCAGGTGCAGCGCGACCAGCGACGACGAGCACGCGGTGTCCACGGTCACCGCCGGGCCCTCGAAGCCGAACGAGTAGGAGATCCGGCCCGAGGCCACACTGCCGAGTGTGCCGGTCCCGAGGTAGCCCTCCAGTTCCTCCGGGACTTGGTCCGACGCCGGCGCGTAGTCGATGCCCGCGATACCGGCGTAGACCGCCGTCCGGCTGCGGCGCAGGCCCGTGACGTCGATGCCCGCGCGTTCGAAGGCGTTCCACGTGGCTTCCAACAGCAGCCGCTGCTGTGGGTCGGTGGCCACCGCCTCGCGCGGCGAGATCCCGAAGAACGCGGCGTCGAAGTCGCCCGCGTCCGGCAGGAAGGAGCCGGCGACGGTATACGTCTTGCCGGGCCGATCCGGGTCCGGGTGGTAGATGTCGCGCAGGTCCCAGCCCCGGTCGGTCGGTGCCTCGCCGACCGCGTCCGTGCCGGACTCGACGAGCCGCCACAGGTCTTCCGGCGTGCTGACGTCGCCCGGCAACCGGCACGCCATGCCGACGATCGCGATCGGCTCACGCCGATTCGCCTCCACGTCGCGGACCCGCTTCTGCGCTTGGCGCACGTCGGCCAGCGCGCGCTTGAGATATCCCCTGAGCTTTTCTTCGTCCGACATGGAACTGCCTTTCCGGTACTGCCTGCTGGGCTGTTGTCGGGTTCTGCCCGACTCGGGTACGACGTCGACTTCGGGTGCGGGCACGGATGGCGGCGCGGTCGCCGCGCGCGGGGATCAACGGGATTCGAGGTCGCCGTCCAGCAGCCCGAACAACTCCGCGTCGCTCGCCGTCTCCAGGTCGATGTCGTCGGAGATCTCCGGTACGACCTCGCCCCACTTGTTCGCCAACACCCGCAACCGGTCGATGACGGCCACGCGTTGCGCGGAGTCGGCCGCATCGGCGGCCAGTACGGCGTCCAACCGGTCGAGTTCGTCCAGCAGCGACGGCAGCGGCACGGTGGCCGCCGCGGGGGCAAAGGCGAGTTGCGTCGTCAGGTGGCCCGCCACGTCGGCGGGTGTCGGGTAGTCGAAGATCAACGTGGCCGGCAGTTGCAGTCCGGTCCCGACATTGAGGCGGTTGCGCAACTCGACGGCGGTGAGCGAATCGAATCCCAGCTCGCGGAAGGCCCGTTCCGGCTCGATTCCGGCCGAGCCCCGGTGTCCCAGTACGACCGCCGTCTCGGCGCGGACGAACGCGAGCACCTCGTCCGCCCGCTCCGCCGCACCGAGTCCGGCCAGGCGCGCCACAAGCGCGTCGCCCGCCTCCCCCGCGTCGGGCAGGACGACGTCGACCGCACCGCCTTGCGCGCCGCGCACGCCGTCGAGCCAGTAGCGCTCCCGCTGGAAGGCGTACGTCGGCAACTCCACCGGCCGCGGCCGGTGTCCGGCGAACGCCGCCGCCCAGTCGACCTCGACGCCGCGTACCCACACCTCGGCGACGGACGTGGTGAACCGGCGCAGCCCGCCCTGCCCCCGGCGCAGCGTGCCCACCACGAGCGAGCGCGTCGCGCCGGCGGCTTCCAGGGTCTCCTGGATCGCGGCGGCCAACACCGGGTGCGGGCTCACCTCGACGAACACGCCGTGTCCGGCGCCCGCCAAGCCGCGCACGGCCTCCTCGAAGCGGACCGTCTCGCGCAGGTTGGTCGCCCAGTACGCACCGTCCATCGACGCGGTGTCGATCCACGCGCCGGTCACCGTCGACCACACCGCAACCGTCCCCGACCGCGGCCGAATCCCCGCCAGATCGGCCACGATCGCAGCCCGGATCTCCTCGACCTGCGCCGAATGCGACGCGTAGTCCACCGGGATCAACCGGGCCCG
>NZ_WWJX01001122.1 GCF_009865215.1 Streptomyces sp. SID3343
CCCGGGAGGCAACGTGGGGATGTTGTCCTCGCTCGTAGGTTTGGGCGGGAGGAAAAAGTGATATCAGTTTGCTATGGTGGTGATGCCACCTCAACCAAGCGGGAGTGACTCATGAGCGACATCGGTCCGGAGACGATCGTGGAGATGCCGGCCCCTCAGGTCCGGGAGAGGGCGGCCAATGGTGCGTCGGGTCTGCCGGCGCTGGCGATCGGCGCGGTGTTCTTCGTCGGCGGCATCGTGGTCGCCGTGCTCGGCGGCACGTTCGAGGACGCCGCCAAGGCCGGGGTGATGACCGCGGGGATCGTGGTCGCCGTGCTCGCCCTGTTCGGGCTGTGCGGCCTGACCACCGTTGCTCCCGGCGAGGCCAGAGTTTTGCAGCTCTTCGGACATTACAAGGGCACCCTCCGCACCGATGGCCTGCGCTGGGTCAACCCGTTGATGGGGGCCACCAAGGTCTCCACCCGCATCCGCAACCACGAGACCCAGACCGCCAAGGTCAACGACAACGACGGCAACCCGATCGAGATCGCCGCCGTCGTGGTGTGGCAGGTCAAGGACACCGCGCAGGCGAAGTTCGAGGTCGACGACTTCGAGGAGTTCGTCGCGATCCAGACCGAGACGGCCGTGCGGCACATCGCCAACAGCTACCCGTACGACAACCACGGCGACGGCGGCCTGTCCCTGCGCGACAACGCCGACGAGATCACCGGCAAGCTCTCCGCCGAGATCGGCGCGCGGGTCGCATCCGCCGGGGTGAGCGTCGTCGAGTCCCGGATCACCCGCCTGTCGTACGCACCCGAGATCGCCCAGGCCATGCTGCGCCGCCAGCAGGCCGGTGCCGTGGTGGCCGCCCGGCAGCGGATCGTCGAGGGCGCCGTGGGCATGGTCGAGATGGCGCTGACCCGACTCGAAGAAGGCGACATGGTCGAACTCGACGACGACCGCCGGGCCGCCATGGTCAGCAACCTTCTCGTAGTCCTGTGCAGCGAGCAGGCGACCGCGCCGGTGATCAACACCGGCTCGCTGTACTCGTAGCCGGTCCCGTGACCGAGCGTAAGAAAATTCTGCTCCGACTCGACCCGGCGGTGCACGACGCGGTCGCCAAGTGGGCGGCGGACGAACTGCGCAGTACCAACGCCCAGATCGAGTTCCTGCTGCGGCGTGCCCTCGGCGACGCGGGCCGGATGCCGGGTGACGCCGGCCGACCGGCCCGCCGAGGCCGCCCCCCCAAGACGAAGCCCGCCGCGAGCGACGGAGGCGACCATGGCGACGGAGACGATCGTGGCGATTCTGGCGAGCGCGGCGGCGGCACTGGCGACAGTGGCGATGTCGGCCCCCCGGCGTGACGAGGCTCCTGAGGACGACGTGACCGAGTGGCGAAGCGGAATCCGACAGGGACGCATCGGCGGCGCAACGCGCATCGTTCCTGCTCCTCGTCCTGGTACTACTGCTCGCGGACGAACGCGATCGGCGGAAGGCGACGATCCGGGGCAACCTCGGAGCCACCCCCCGCTCGGCGGCGCGGCCGACCCCCTACCGACGACGAGTCACGACCGAGGACCGGGACGGCAAAGTGCGCGCGTCCGCCCGTCCTGCACCCGTACTCTCCTGTGACCCGGCAGCCGCGCTGCGCCGGGCGCGCCGCGACCCGGCGTACGAACGGATTCCCGGCGGCGCCTGAACCGACCTACGGGACAGGCGAGTTCTCGCCGAACCGAGTCGCACTGCACCACACGCACCGCACCGAAACGAACCGCACCGAACCGAGCGCGCAAAGCGCCGGCCGAATGCCGAGGAGGCCGACATGGACACGTCTCTGGTTCAGCGGACCATGCTGCTCGCATGCAGTCCCGAGCGGCAAAGGCTGATGAGCAGGAGCTACCTGGGCTCCACACTCCAGGCCGCCGCGTTGCTGGAACTGACCACGCTCGGTCTGATCGAGGACCGGGACGGCCGGGTCGTGGCGACGAGCGCACGCGGTCGCGCCCCCGGGTGCGACTTGCAGGTCGCGGTCCTGGCACGGATCACGGCAAGCGAGCGGGCTCGGAGTTGGCGGCACTGGATCAGGAAGCAGGACCGGCGCGCGCCGTCGATCGTCCGGGACGCCCTCGCGCGCGATCGGGTGATCAAACTGGAATCACACCGCTTCCTGGGTGTCCTCCCCGGGCAACGCATCACGCTGCGTCAACCGCAGCTGCGGTCCGCCGCGACCAAGGCGATGTGGGACGCGCTCAAGCCGGGAAACCCCGTCGCCCGAGTACCGGTCGAGGACGCCGCGCTTGCCGTCCTGGCGTACGAGGGCGAGTTGCGGGTCGTGCTCGGCGGCAAGGAGCGGCGGGCCGCCAAGGGCAGGGTCCGCGAGTTCGCGTCGGGTCTTGGTCCGGTGCCGTCCGCGCTGCGCGCGGTAGTGCGTTCGCGCAAGTCGTCGTAGTCCGGGGGCGGCGGCTGATCCGGCTTGACCGTATCCGTAGTGTCGGAGAATGACCTCCCGCACCGCCGCCGATCCGGCATCCCGCGCGTTTCCCGCCTTCGTCGACCGGCTCATGCCGGGACAGCAGGGGCGCGCGGTCATGTTGGTTCTGGGCAGCGCGTGCTCGATCCAGTTCGGCGCCGCGTTCGCGGCGAAGCTGTTCCCCTACGTGGGCCCCGCCGGTGCGGTCACATTGCGGCTGGTCATCGCGGCCGTGATCCTGCTGGCGTTCGCACGGCCCCGGGTGCGTGGGCGCACTCGTGGCGACTGGATCGTGGTGGCCGGGCTCGGCGTGATGTTCGCCGGGATGAACATGTTCTTCTACTCGGCGATCGATCGGCTGCCGCTCGGCCCCGCGGTCACGCTGGAGTTCCTGGGACCGCTGGGCCTGGCCGTGGTGCTCTCGCGTCGGCTGCGCGACATGGTGTGGATCGTGCTCGCGGCCGGTGGCGTGCTGATGCTCGGCGGAGGCGGCTTCAGCGGGCTCGATCCGGTGGGTGTGGCGTTCGTGATGGCCGCCGCGGTGTGTTGGGCGGGCTACATCATGGTGGCGTCGAAGATCTCCAAGCGCTTCGACGGTATCGAGGGCCTTGCCCTGGGCTTCGCGGTCGCGGCCGTGCTGGTCAGCCCGTTCGGGATCGCCACCGCCGGCACCGCGCTGCTGGAGCCGAAGGTCGTCGCCTTGGGCGCGGTCGTCGCACTGTTGTCCTCGGCCCTGCCGTACAGCTTCGAGATGCTCGCCATGAAGCACCTGCCGCCCGCGACCTTCGGTCTCCTGGCGAGCCTGGAGCCGGCGGTGGCCGCGATCGCAGGCTTCCTCGTGCTGAGCCAGTCGCTGGCGCTCGTCCAGATCGCCGGCATCGCGCTCGTGGTGATCGCGAGCGCTGGGGTCACCATCGCTCAGTCACCGAGTCCGGTGCCGGTGCCGGTGAAGATCGATCCGGGCATGGGGGCTGCCGAGGATTCGGAGGACGCGGACTCGCACGCGGACTCGCACGCGGACGCGGACGCGGACTCGGACGATTCGGTGCCGGTGAGGGATTCGGGGACAGCGGGGGATTCGGCGGGAGCGAAAGGTGCGGGGGGAGTGGGGTCGGGCAGTGCGGGCTCGACCCGAGCGGGCGCGGGTGCGGGCTCGGTCGAAGCGGACGCGGGCTCGGTCAGGGTCGAGTCGTAGGCGATGTCGGGTTCGGTGACGTTCGGTACAGGCGGGCCCGGGCTCGATCCACCACCACCTCTCGGTGCAGGTGCCATCCCCACTCCGGCCGCAGCGTCGGGCGCTTGTGCGGAGTCACCACGACGAACACGGTCGTGACCTCGCTCATCGCATACGCCAGGGCCGGCAGGCGGGATTCGGCGAGCAGGTGGAGGGCGTAGCTGCACACCACGAGCGAGTACGCGCGGCCCGTGAGGGCGCCTGCCGCGATGTCCTCGAAGCGCAGCGATTCGGCGTCGCGGCCGGTCCGCCCGCGGTAGGCGGCTCCCGTGTACGGGTCTATCCCGGTCACGTCGCGTGCCCCGAGGCCGCGCAACGCGAGAGTGGCCTCGCCGCTTCCGCAGGCCAGGTCGAGGACCTCGTCCAGCAGCGCGGGCTCGGCCGTGATGGGGTCGGTCAGGATCGCGGCCAGGACCGCGTGCACGCGCGGTTCGTGCGGGTTGCGGTACGCGGCACCGTGCAGGGCGTAGAAGCCCTCGGCGCCCAGTTCCTCGTACGCGGGTCGGATCTTGTCCATCCCATGATTGTCTACTGCGGCCTTCGCCGGCCGATCCGGGGCTTGGGCCGGGACTAGGGCTTGGGCCGGGCCTTGTCGGTGGTCAGGCGTTCGGCTTCCCCGGTGCGCTCGGGGGTGTCGGCGGCGGAGCCGTCGAGTGTGGCGTCGCCGGTGGCGGGTTTGCCGTCGTCGGCGGTGTTCGCGGGGGATGTGCGGCCGAGGCGGAACCACTTTTTCCAGGCGCCCTTGGGCTTGGGCGCGTCGCGCATCTCCACGTAGGGCTCAAGGGTGGGCGGGTGGCCGCCGGCGATGGCACGGGCCCGTTCGATCTCCGCGTTGTACTCCGCGCCGAGCAGGATGGCCATGTTGGTCAACCACAGCCAGACCAGGAACACGATGACGGCGGCGAGTGTGCCGTAAGTCTTGTTGTACGTGCCGAAGTTGGCGACGTAGTACGCGAACGCGGCAGAGAACGCCGCCCACAGTACGACCGCGAGCACACCGCCGGGAGTGATCCACTTGAAGCCCTGCTTGGCGTTGGGGGCGGCCCAATACAGCAGTGCGAACAGGAAGTTGACCACGACGATCAGGACCGGCCACTTCGCGTAGTCCCACAGCAGTACGCCCGCTTCCCCGACCCCGAGCGCGTGTCCGGCCTGTTTCGCGAGCGAGCCGGTGAACACCACGGCTATCGCGCAGACCGACAGCAGGAGCAGCGTCACGATCGTGACCGCGATTCGGGTCGGTACGGTCTTCCACAACGGCCGGCCCTCGGGGACGTCGTAGATCGTGTTGCACGCCCGCATGAACGCGGCGACGTAGCCCGACGCCGACCACAGGGCGAGGCCGAGGCCGGCGAGCGCGAGCGGACCGGCCGCGCTGCGGCTGTGTTCGAGGTTGGCGATTGCGTTGAGCACGATCTCGTGGGTCTCGGCGGGGGCGACGCTCTGGACGTTCTCGGTCAGTGCGTCGGTCGCCGAACGGCCGACGAGTCCGACGAGCGAGACGACCACGAGAAGCGCGGGGAAGATCGACAACACGCTCTGGTAGGTCAGGGCGGCCGCCCAGATGTTGAGGTCGTCCTCCTTGAACTCTCGCAGCGTGCGCCAACCGGCCTTGAACCAGGACGACTTCGGGAGATCGGTGGGTTTGGCGGGGAGGTCTTGGAGGTGGACGGGGGTGGATTCCGCGGTGTTCTCCGGAGTGCTCTCCGGGTCGGAGTGGGTGTCGGTGCCGCTGTTGGGGCCGGTGTTGGTGTTCGGCTTCCGCCTCGGTTTTGGTTTTGGTTTTAAGGCTGCGGGTTGGTCGGAGGGTTTGGTGGTGTCGACCCCGGCGCGGTCGGGGTTGGAGCTGGGGTTGCGGTCGGGCTTGGGGCCCGGGGCCGCGCCGGGGTTGGGGTTGGCGCGGGTGTCTGGGCGGGGCGGGGTGGTCGGGGGCTGGTGGGCCTGACTTTCCGGGGTGTTCGGGTCCGCGCGTCGCTCGCCGCGGATCGCGCGCTCGATCTCTGCCTCGCGTTGTTCGCGCTCGGCGCGTCGTTTGCGTTCGTCGTGTCGCCTGCCCATGTTCCCGCCCCGCCCCCAGTCGATTCGCGATGGGCGGCGCCTACCCTGCGGGGTGCTTGGCATGCGCTTCTTTTTGCTTGGCGGGCAAGGGTTGTGACGGTATGTCAGGGGCGCGTCGGACGCCTTTGGTCGTGGCGGTTGCGTCTTGGTCGGGCGGCAGTTGTTCCCACCCGCACCACCCGTTGCGGATGCCTTCGAGGGCTGCGGTTTTCGGGCACCCGGGGCCGCCCGATCCGGCCTCGGGGCCTGTGCTCGGCTTGGGGTTTCGGGTTTTGTGGTCTGGGTGTCAGGGGTGGGGTGTGTCTTGGTTGGGGACCGGGTTGTTGCTGGTGCTGTGTCCGCATAGGTTCGCCGGGTCGGCGGTCGTGGCGGTTGGATGTGCGGTGACATCCGATCCGACCGCTGGAGGCGCGGTGGCCGTGCAGCAGATCGTGCGCCGGGGCAGCACCGATTCGGTTCGCTACCGACGGGCGATGATGCTGCTGGCCTCGGCCGGCGGGAACCGGGTGCCGGTAATCGCCCAGTTGGTGCAGGCCGACGAGGACACCGTCCGGGATGTGATCCACGCGTTCGATGAGAAGGGCCCGGCCTGCCCGGACCCTCGGTGGGTGGGAGGCCGCCCCCCGCCAATTCGGTGATGACGACGAGGACTTCGTCATCGCGACCGCCACCACCCGCCCGGTCAAGCTCGGCCGGCCGTTCACCCGCTGGTCGCTGCGCAAGCTGGTCGCCTACCTGCGCAAAGTGCACGGCCGGGTGATTCGCATCGGCCGTGAGGCGTTACGGTGCCTGCTCGCCCGCCGCGGCGTCACCTTCCAGCGCACCAAGACCTGGAAGGAGTCCCCGGATCCCGGACGGGAGGCCAAGTTGGACCGTATCGAGCACGTCCTGGACCGTTCCGGGACCGGGTTTTCGCCTTCGACGAGTTCGGCCCGCTGGGGATCCGGCCCACCGCAGGCTCGGGCTGGGCCGAAATACGGCGTCCCGACCGGCTGCCGGCCACCTACCACCGTACCCACGGAGTCCGGTACTTCCACGGCTGCTACTCGGTGGGCGACGACCGCCTGTGGGGCGTGAACCGGCGCAAGAAGGGAGCCGTGAACACGCTGGCCGCGTTGTCGATCCGCGCCGCCCGGCCCGACGGCGCACCGATCTACGTGATCCTGGACAACCTGTCCGCCCACAAGGGCGCCGACATCCGTCGCTGGGCGAAGAAACACAAGGTCGAGCTGTGCTTCACCCCGACCTACGCCTCGTGGGCGAACCCGATCGAAGCGCACTTCGGACCGCTGCGGCCGTTCACCATCGCCAACTCCCACCACCCCAACCACATCGTGCAGACCCGGACCCTGCACGCCTACCTCCGCCGGCGCAACGCCAACGCCCGCGACCACGACGTCCTGGCCGCCGAACGCAAGGAACGCGCCCGCATCCGCAGCGAGAAAGGCATCCGCTGGGGCGGCCGACCCGTTCTCGCCGCATGATCAGGCAACATGGCGAACGTTCCAGGTCAACAGCACCACCTCCGCCGCCGATCTGTCCGGGCTACTTGACCAGCCGGAAGGCGGGGTGCCCAAGCCAGACCCGCAGGAACTCCGCCGTTCCCAGCGCTATCCCGTCGTCGTCTGCGATCCCCAACACTCCCGGAAGGCCGGCGACGACCGACGCCTGCCCGGCCGGCAGCTCGGCTTTGGCCACGCCCCCGATGACATCCACGACAGCGGCGGTCAGCAGGGCCGTGGCCACGTGGTCGATCTCGCGATTGCAGCCTGCGCTGACATTGACGGCATGGGTCGGCCCGAAGCCGAGGACGGCCTCCACCTCGGGCTCGTCCGCGTGCTCGGCCTCGAAGATGCTCTCGTCGCCCGGCATCCGGCCCCATCACGTAGACCAGGAAGGGCCGACGCCAGTCCACGCGCTGCGGATTGAATCCCACCAGGGCCGTGAGCTCGTCCTCCCCGGAGTGGTTGCCAAGGAGTGGAAGCGGGAACGGCTTTCGCCAGTTCTCCTCTCGCCTGTCCTCGACGCCCAGTTGCTCTGCGGGCACGTTGACGTCGAAGAACCCGAGCCGCTTCTCGTCGAAGTGGGAGGAGAGCCCCACCATCAAGGCGCGGAACTCGCGCAGCGCGACCGGGGAGAGCGGCTCCGCCAACTCGATCACCAACGTCGGACCAGACATGCCGGGAGCCTAGTTCGATCGGCTCCGCGACCCGCTCAATTGTTCCCACCCCGAGTCCAGCCGGTCCGAGCACCGACGCCGCCAACCCGGTGAACCTATGCGGTCAGAGCACCAGCGGCGTTGCTCGTTGTCGATGCTTTTGGGGCTCTGGGGCTGGTGCTCGGTTTTGTGTTGTGCATGTCGCGGGCCCGTGGCCGGGTTTTCAGGCGGTTGGCCGTGAGCCTCGCTTCGCGTATCGGTGCAGGGCCATGCGGCCACGAGCGAGGTTTCAGCGGCGTGGGGCGTACATGATCAGGGCCACGCCCATCACGCAGACCAAGGCGCCCGTGAGGTCCCAGCGGTCCGGGCGGAAGTTGTCGAAGGCCATGCCCCAGGCGAGGGAGCCGGCGACGAAGACGCCGCCGTACGCGGCCAGGATTCGGCCGAAGTTCGCGTCCGGCTGGAGGGTCGCGACGAAGCCGTACAGGCCCAGCGCGATGACGCCGAGCCCGGCCAGCCACCACGGGCGGTGCTCGCGAACCGACTGCCACACCAGCCACGCGCCGCCGATCTCGGCGACTGCGGCGAGTACGAACAGGACCAGGGAACGCGCGACGATCATGGACGTACGTTAAGGGCGCGGTCACGGGCTCGGTAAACTCGCCGGTCGTGACGTCCCAGCCTGTGCGCAAGCCCCGCATCCCGAACGTTTTGGCCAACCGCTACGCCTCTCCGGCACTGGCCACCCTGTGGTCCCCCGAACACAAGGTGGTGCTCGAGCGCCGGTTGTGGCTCGCGGTACTGCGTGCCCAGGCGGACCTGGGCATCGACGTGCCCGACGGCGCCGTCGCCGACTACGAGCGGGTGATCGACCAGGTCGACCTGGCCTCGATCGCCGAGCGCGAGCGGGTCACCCGGCACGACGTCAAGGCTCGGATCGAGGAGTTCAACGCCCTCGCCGGCCACGAGCACGTGCACAAGGGCATGACCTCGCGCGATCTCACCGAGAACGTCGAGCAGCTCCAGATCCGCTCGTCGCTCGAACTGGTTCGCGATCGGGTCGTCGCGCTGCTCGTGCGGCTGGGCGAGTTGTCCGCGCAGCACGCCGAGTTGGTCATGGCGGGCCGTTCGCACAACGTCGCCGCGCAGGCCACCACGCTCGGCAAGCGGTTCGCGAGCGCGACCGACGAGCTGCTCGTGGCGTACGGCCGGCTGGAGGACCTGATCGCGCGCTACCCGCTGCGCGGTATCAAGGGTCCGGTCGGCACGTCGCAGGACATGCTCGACCTGCTCGGCGGCGACGAGGCGAAGTTGGCCGAGCTGGAGGGTCGGGTCGCCGGGCACCTCGGCTTCGACCACGCGTTCGTGTCGGTCGGCCAGGTGTACCCGCGCTCGCTCGACTACGACGTGGTCACCGCGCTTGTACAACTCGCCGCCGCGCCGTCGTCGCTGGCCAAGACGATCCGGTTGATGGCGGGCCACGAGCTGGTCACCGAGGGCTTCCAGCCCGGCCAGGTCGGCTCGTCGGCGATGCCGCACAAGATGAACACGCGCTCGTGCGAGCGGGTCAACGGCTTCACGGTGATCCTGCGCGGCTACGCGTCGATGGTCGGCGAGCTCGCGGGCGACCAGTGGAACGAGGGCGACGTGTCGTGCTCGGTGGTCCGACGGGTCGCGCTGCCCGACGCGTTCTTCGCGTTCGACGGGCTGATCGAGACGTTCCTGACGGTGTTGGAGGAGTTCGGCGCGTTCCCCGCGGTCGTCGCGCGCGAGCTGGACCGCTACCTGCCGTTCCTGGCCACGACCAAGGTGCTGATGGCCGCGATTCGCGGCGGAGTGGGCCGCGAGGCCGGGCACGAGGTGATCAAGGAGCACGCCGTCGCGTCGGCGCTCGCCCTGCGCGAGGGCGTCGAGCGCAACGAACTCCTCGACCGCTTGGCTGCCGACGAGCGCCTGCCACTGGACCGCGCGGCCCTCGACACCCTGCTCGCCGACCGCCTGTCCTTCACGGGTGCGGCAGCGGCTCAGGTCGCGGAGGTCGTCCGCCGCGTCGAGGCGGTGGCGGCCAAGCACCCGGAAGCGGCGGCCTACCGCCCCGGGGCGATCCTCTAGCTTTGGCCGCGGAACTGCGTCGGATGCTTCGCCGGGCGCTTTCGCTTCGTCGGACGCTTCGTAGGGAGACGGCGTCGGTGGCAGCGGAGTGTTTCGCAGGTTGACTCGGGGTCGCGCCGGGCGTTGTGGTGCTGCGCGAACCGCTGTGGCCTTCGGGCGTCGCGGTCGGATCGGATCCGGTCGCGGCGCCCGGTCGCGGCGCCCCTTCGCGTTCGTGCGTCGGTCGCGATCACGATCGGGAGTGGTCGGTGTGGTCGGCGATGCCCCGGGTGCATGAGCCCTGTGAGGGGGCGGGTCGTACGAGCTTTCCGGGCCGCTCACATCACGGCCGGCGGACGCGCCGAAACCGTCGGCGGCTCGGCTCGGCTCGGTTCGCTTCGCTCGGCTCGATTCACTTCTGCGGGCGGCCTCGACGGAGGGTGCTCGGCCGGGGAGGCGGGGTCAGACGAACCTGACGCTGTGTGGGGCGGGATTGCGGAAGTCGCGGGACGTGTGCGGTCGCATCTCGAAGGGGCCTTCCTCGCAGCCCGGGGCGAGGTACACGACGGCCCGGGTGTCGGTGTCGTGGTCGGCGTGCACGGCGCCCGCGACGAGGAGAAAGCACTCTCCGTCCTCGGGATCGTCGTTTCGGAACTCGTCTCCGTTGACGTCGGTACAGCCGAAGTCGCCGATGGCAGCATGGACGCCGGCGGGCAGGCCGGTGACCAAGGCGATCGTGGCAGCGGCGGTGATCGTGACGCGTCCCAGGCGTACGAGTGCGCGCATGCGGATCACCTTCCGGGCGGCCGGAAGCTTGTTGCCTGTGTCGACACGTCCGGTCGGACGATCACCGACCATCCCAACAGGTCCCGCGTCCGGCCCGGCGGATGTGGCCCGTTCGAGGGCGCGCCCGTGGGTTCGTGTGCGTCACGCGAACGACGCCGGCGGCGTGTTGCGCGGCCCTTCGCAACCGGATCGGGCGGCGATCGGCCCAGGTGGATTCGATCCGCCGCGGCGGCCGGCGCGGGGTGCGCCCGTTCGGGGGTCGGGCCGTCGGTGGGGCTTACGGCAGCGGTCGAACGGCCACAGGGGATGAGAGTCGGCCCGCGTAGCGTGCGGGTCGGTGGGCCGTCGGGTGTGAGGGGTGCTTCGCTATGGGGTCGTTGGCGTTTGTCGATGTGGCCGAAGCCTCGCGGCGGATCGCGGGGGAGGCCGGTCGGACCGCGAAGGCGGAGATCGTCGCCGAGTGCCTGCGCGGGGCCGCCCCCGAAGAGGCGCCCGTGTTGGTGGCCTACCTTTCGGGGGCGTTGACGCAGCGGCAGATCGGGGTGGGACCGGCGGCGTTGCGGGAGGTTCCGGGTCCGGCGGAAACCGCGTCGCTGTCGTTGCTGGAGGTCGACGCCGCCTTGGAGGTGGTCGGGGCGACCACCGGCGCGGGATCGCAGGCGACGCGGCGGGGGCTGGTGGACACGCTGTTCGCCCGGGCCACGGCGGTCGAACAGCGGTTCTTGATCGGGCTGTTGGTGGGTGAGGTTCGGCAGGGGGCGCTGGACGGGGTCATGGTCGACGCGATCGCGCGGGCGGCCGAAGTGCCGGTCGCGGCGGTACGGCGGGCGCTGATGTTGCGCGGCGCGGCCGGCCCCGTGGCG
>NZ_WWJX01001123.1 GCF_009865215.1 Streptomyces sp. SID3343
CGTCGGCCTCGGCGGCGATCCGGCGGGCCTCGTCCTCGGCGAACCGGCGCTCGTCCTCGGCCTGCCTGGCGGCCTCCTCGGCGAGCCTGGCCTGCTCGGCCTGGCGCTGCCGCTCCTCGCTCTCGGCCCGCAGCCGGGCGATCAGCGCGGCCTTCTCGGCGTCGCGGGCGGCCTGTTCGGCCTTGCGCCGGGCGTCCTCCTCGCGCATCCGCTTGGCCAGTTCGAGCGCTTGGCGCTTCTCCTGGTCGGACAGCGGCAGCTCGCGGTCGAGGCGGTGCCGGATCGGCGTGGTGACCGCGTCCGGCTCCTGGTCGGCGTCCACCACGAGGTAGCGGTCGGGGTCGTGCGCGGCCAGGTCCAGGAAGGCGTGCCGGATCCGCAGGTGGAAGTCCTGCGGCTCGGACTCCAGGCGGTCGGGCGCCTCGGTGAAGCGGCTGTGGCCGACCGCGGGGTCCAGGTCGAGCAGGATCGTCAGGTCGGGCAGCAGCCCGTCGGTCGCCCAGCGCGACACCCGGCCGATCTCGCGGGCGCCCAGACCGCGCCCGGCGCCCTGGTAGGCGATCGAGGAGTCGATGTAGCGGTCGCTGATCACGATCGCGCCGCGGCGCAGCGCGGGCAGGATCACGCTCTGCACGTGCTCGGCCCGGTCGGCCGCGTAGAGCAGGGCCTCGGTGCGCGGGTCGACCGGATCGCCGTCGAGGTCGAGCAGCATCGCGCGCAGCTTCTTGCCGATCATCGTCGCGCCGGGCTCGCGGGTGACCACCACCTCGTGGCCCTTGGCCCGTATCCACGCGGCGAGCGCGTCGGACTGGGTGGACTTGCCGGCGCCCTCGCCGCCCTCCAGGGCGATGAAGAAGCCGGTCGCGCCGGCCGGTCGGCCGGTGACGTGGTCCTCGTTGCGGGTGGCCGCGGCGAGGTCGCGCAGGATCGGCACACCGCGCCGGTCGTCCACGCTCAGCAACGCGATCCAGCCCAGGATGATCACGAACACGCCGGTGCCGGCCAGCAGGAGCGCCGCACCGCTGTAGTCGAAGGTGAACCGGTCGGCGATCGTCCACGACCGCAGGCCCCCGTAGCCGGCGCCCACCGGGCCGGCGACCAACGCGACGAACAGCATCATCCGTACGATCAACTGCGCGAACGCGAACGCCTTCGCGCGCATGTCCTCGCCGAAGTCGAGGCCGTACATCGTGTAGCCGGTGACCCACGCGACGCCGGCGAACACGCCGACCACGGCGGCGAGTACCGCGGCCACGACCACGTTGGCGACCGCGGCCAGAATCAGCAGCGTCAGCCCCGCGAACATCACCGCCATGCCGTACAGCCGGCGCCGACTGAACGCCGGGACCACGCGCGGACCCCACAGCATGCCGGCGCTGACACCGGCGATGAGCATGAAGAAGATCGTGCCGTAGGCCGCGTTGCCGGCGTTCAGCCCGACCACGAGCAGCGGCGCGGTGCCCACGAGGGCGCCGCCCGCGAGGAACAGCGCGATCATCCCGACGATCAGGCCGCGCGCGGTCCGCCCGTGGGCGAACACCCGGCGACCGCCGGCGAGCACCTTGAACGGGTTGGGTCGACGCGTGCTGACCGAGCGCCCACGCGTGGGCATCCGGATCATCGACGCGAAGATCGCGGCGACCACGAAGACCCCGCCCGCGGTGTAGAACGCGAGCTGCGAGGGGTGGTCGACGAACATCGCGACGTCCTGCGAGAACGCCGTGCCGATCAGCGCCGTGAGCACGAACACCAGCGCCGCCGCCGGGGCCGCGCCGTAGGACGTCACGAGGTTGAACTGGCTAGCGGTGCCCAGCCGCTGACGGGGGACCAGGTTGGGCACGGTGGCGTCCCGGGTCGGGCCGGCGAGCGCGCCGATCACCCCGACGGCCGCCGTCGCGCCCCAGATCCACCACATCTTGTCCACGAACGGCACGGACACGAGCACCATGGCCCGCAGCACGTCACACGTGACGAGTGTCCAGCGGCGGTCGAGGTGGTCCACGATCGCGCCGGCCATCGAGGCCATCACCGCGGCGGGCAGCAGGCGCAGCGCGAACACCGCGCCGATCGCCATCGCATGCTTGCGGTAGTCGCCGTCCACCGTCCACATCGCGGCCGTCACGAGGGCCAGCAGGGCGAGCCAATCAGCCAGCGCGGAGGCCGCGACGGCGAACCAGAAGCGACGGAAGGGGCGGATGCTCAGCACACCCCCGATGCCCTCGGTCGGCTCGACCTGACGGGGCGGTATCGCCGAATCCGGCGCTTGCTGCTCCGCGTGCGTCATACGGAGAACCCTAACGTCGTCACCTGACGGGAAACGGCAACCACCGCCGCCTCCCCCGTGCTCCGCCGGCGGACCGTAGCACAAGCCCGACCGGTCACCGGAACCGACCGAGGCGGCGCCGGATCCCGCCGGCGCCGCCTGGTCGTCACATACCTGTTTACTACCGAATATCCCTACCGGGGTATCCCTCCGAGGCATCCCCATCGGGGCGTCCCACGAAGGCACGCCCACCGGGCATCCCCCGAGGAATCACCCCAACGGGCATTCCCTCCGAGGCATCCCCGACCGAGACATCCCTACCGAGGCGTTCCCGCCGAGGCGTTCCTACCCGGTCATGCCTACCTCGGTCGTCCCGCCTCACGCGTCGTCGGCGCCACTGTTCGTACCGGCCGACGCCGCGGCCTTCGCGGCTGCGGCCTTCGTGGTCTTGCCGTCGGCCGCGGTCTTCTTCGCGGCCGGCTTCTTGGCGGTCGACTTCTTGGCCGTCGTGCTCTTCTTCGCTGTCGTCGTCTTCTTCGCCGTCGCGGTCTTCTTCGCCGGGGCCTTCTTGGCGGTCTTCTTCGCCGGGCCCTTGGCGCGCTTTTCCGCGAGCAGCTCGTAGCCGCGCTCAGGCGTGATCGTCTCGACCGAGTCGTCCGCGCGCAAGGTCGCGTTGGTCTCGCCGTCGGTGACGTACGGACCGAACCGGCCGTCCTTGACCGTGACCGCCTTGCCGCTGACCGGGTCCTCGCCCAGTTCCTTCAGCGGCGGCTTGGCCGCGGCCCGCCCGCGCGCCTTGGGCTGGGCGTAGATCGCGAGCGCCTCGTCGAGGGTCACCGTGAACAACTGCTCCTCGGTCTCCAGGGAGCGCGAGTCGGTGTCCATCTTGAGGTACGGCCCGTAGCGGCCGTTCTGCGCGGTGATCTCGGTGCCCGTCTCCGGGTGCTTGCCCACCACGCGCGGCAGCGTGAACAGCTTGAGCGCGTCGTCGAGGGTGATCGTGTCCAAGGCCATCGACTTGAACAGCGACGCGGTGCGCGGCTTGGGGCCGTTCTTCGCCGCCGTCTTCTTCGCGGTCTTCTTGGCCGGCTTCGCGCCGTCCTCGGCGGGCGCCGCGGTCTTACCCGCAGCTGCAGCCTTGGCCGGCGGCTCGGGCAGGATCTCGGTCACATACGGGCCGTACCGCCCGTCCTTGGCCACGATCATGTGCCCGCTCACCGGGTCCACGCCCAGCTCGTGGGCACCGCTGGGCTTGTCGAGCAGTTCCTCGGCCTTGGCCACGGTCAGCTCGTCCGGCGGCAGGTCGTCGGGCACGTCGGCACGCTGCTCGCCACGCTCGACGTAGGGGCCGTAGCGGCCCACCCGCAGCACGATGCCCTCGCCCACCGGGAACGAGTTCACCTCGCGGGCGTCGATCGCGCTGAGGTCGGTGACCAGGGCCTTGAGGCCACCGAGGTGGTCCTTGTCCGGGTCCGCGTCGTCGCCGAAGTAGAACTTGCGCAGCCACGGCACGGCCGCCGTCTCACCCCGCGCGATGCGGTCGAGGTCGTCCTCCATCTTGGCCGTGAAGTCGTAGTCGACGAGCGTGCCGAAGTGTCCTTCGAGCAGGCCCACCACGGCGAACGCCAGGAAGGACGGCACGAGGGCCGTGCCCTTCTTGAACGTGTAGCCGCGGTCGAGGATCGTGCCGACGATCGACGCGAACGTCGACGGACGACCGATCTCGCGGTCTTCCAGTTCCTTGATCAGGGAGGCTTCGGTGTAGCGGGCCGGCGGCTTGGTCGAGTGGCCCTCGGGGGTGAGTTCCTCGGCGGTCAGGCCGTCGCCCTCGGTGACCATCGGCAGCCGGCGCTCGCGGTCGTCCAGCTCCGCGTCCGGGTCGTCCGAGCCCTCCACGTAGGCCTTGAGGAAGCCGTGGAAGGTGATGATCTTGCCACTCGCGGTGAACTCCGCGTCGCGCCCGGGCAGGTCCGCACCCTGGGCCGTGCCGCCGATGCGCACGGTGACCGACTGGCCCACGGCGTCCTTCATCTGCGACGCGACGGTACGCATCCAGATCAGTTCGTACAGCCGGAACTCGTCACCGGACAGGCCCGTCTCGGCCGGCGTGCGAAAGCTCTCCCCGGAGGGGCGGATCGCCTCGTGCGCCTCCTGCGCGTTCTTGACCTTGCCGGTGTACACCCGCGGCGCGTCCGGGACGTACTCGGCGCCGTACAGCTCCCGCACCTGCGCCCGGGCGGCCGTGACGGCCGTCTCGGACAGCGTGGTGGAGTCCGTACGCATGTAGGTGATGTGGCCGTTCTCGTACAGCTTCTGCGCGATCTGCATGGTGCGCTTCGCGCCGTAGCCCAGCTTGCGCGACGCCTCCTGCTGGAGGGTCGTGGTGCGGAACGGGGCGTACGGGGAGCGGCGGTACGGCTTGCGCTCGACGGCACGCACCGAGAACGACGCGGACTCCAGGGCGGCGGTCAGCGCGCGGGCGCCGGTCTCGTCCAGCTGGAGCACGCCGGGGTTCTTCGCCTTGCCGTCCGGGCCGAAATCGCGGCCGGTGGCGACGCGCTTGCCGTCGAGCGAGACCAGGCGCGCGTTCATCGTGCTCGGGTCGCTCGGGTCGCCGACCCGACCGGTGCCGAACACGCCGAGCACGTCCCAGTAGGACGCCGACGTGAACGCGCGGCGCTCGCGCTCGCGCTCGACCACCAGCCGGGTGGCCACCGACTGCACGCGGCCGGCCGACAGGCGCGGGCCGACCTTCTTCCACAGGACCGGGGACACCTCGTAGCCGTAGAGGCGGTCGAGGATGCGGCGGGTCTCCTGGGCGTCGACCAGTCGCTGGTTGAGCTCACGCGGGTTGTTCACCGCGTTGCGGATCGCGTCCTTGGTGATCTCGTGGAACACCATGCGGTGCACGGGCACCTTGGGCTTGAGGACTTCCAACAGGTGCCACGCGATGGCCTCGCCCTCGCGGTCCTCGTCCGTCGCGAGGAAGAGCTCGTCGGCATCCTTGAGGAGCTTCTTGAGCTTGGCGACCTGGGCCTTCTTGTCGGCGTTGACGACGTAGATCGGCTCGAAGTCGGCATCCACGTCGACGCCCAACCGGGCCCACGGCTTGCCCGCGTATTCGGCGGGCACCTCGGCGGCGCCGTTGGGCAGGTCGCGGATGTGTCCCACGCTCGCCTCGACCACGTAACCGGGGCCGAGATAGCCCTTGATCGTTTTCGCCTTGGCCGGGGACTCGACAATGACGAGTCGCAAGCCATCGCGCGCGGTCTCGCTGCTCGGGGACACCTTCGCTTCTCTCTCCATCGTCGTCGGCATCGGCCTTGCCCCCACGGGACAAGGCCGTACACGGATTCGTATTCATATTGCGGTTGGCGTGTCACGGAGGGTGACCGATGGTCGACCCGCTGTGTCAAACCGGTTCTGGCGGCTTGCGTCACGGAGTCGTCCCGATGCGCCTGTCCGTTCGTACCGTCCGCCGGGCCCGACGATCGCTCCGACGGTCGGGACCCACGCCACTCGAACGGTAACGCGCGCATTGCGGTTCCCGCCTCCCGACCCCGTGGGTTCACGGTCGGACGGGAGGCCGTCGCCTCCATACAACACATTTTCTTGGCGACGGCAAGGAGTATCCGGGTGGGACAACACAAGCGACTGTACAGGCGCCGCGTCCCGGATCACGGTGCACCGGACCAAGCGGGGCCCGCCGGCGGGCGCCGGACCCGGTGCCGGAGCCGGTCACGGGCCGGTCATCGAGCCGAGGATCCGCCCCGTCACGAACTCGTCACGGACTCGCCCGCGGGCTCCGGGAACAGGAGGAATCCGTCCGCCACCAAGCCGCGCAGTTCGCCGGGCACGGTGTCGCGAAGTTCGGCCGGATCCTGCTCCAGCAACTGGGCGATCGCGTCCACCACGACACCCGCCGGCAGCGCCCCGTCGCTGGCTCCGGCCAACGCCGCGCCGACGGTGTCCACCCGGTCCGCGCGGCACATGCCGCGGCGTTGGCGCAGCACGATCGTCTCGGGGTCCTCGGCCCCCGGCGCGCCGGTCTGCTCCTGGACCACGTGGTCCGCGAGGGTGAACCCGACGGCCAGCAGGTCGTCGTCGCCGAGTGTGGCCAGTCGGTCCTGGCGACCGAACCACGCGTGCACCTCGGAGCCGAGCGGCTGTTCGATCGCGTGCGGCCAGTCCTCGATGTGCACGTTCGGCGTGTCGGAGCCGGACGCGCGCAGCGTGATCCAGCCGAATCCGATGCCCTCCACGCCGTCACGCTCGAACGCGTCCAACCACGCGTCGTAGCGTTCGGTATAGGCCGCGCCGTGGTGATCGCCCGAGTCGCGCAGCCACAGCTCCGCGTACTGCGCGGGATCCTGGACATCGCGCTGGACCACCCACGCGTCGCATCCGGTCGGTGCCAGCCACGCGGCGAGCCGGTCCTGCCAGTCCTGTCCGCGCAGGTGCTGCCAGTTGGCCAACAGTTGGCAGTAGCCGCCGTCGCTCAGGTAGGTCGGCGCCTGGGCCACCAGCCGGCGGCAGACCTCGTCGCCGGGCAGGCCGGCGTCGCGATAGGTGTACCGCTCGCCCACCGGCGTGATCACGAACGGCGGGTTGGAGACGATCAGGTCGAACCGCTCGCCCTCGACCGGCTCGAACAGGCTGCCCTCGGCGAGACCGACGTTGCTCACGCCCGACAACGCCATGGTCAGCCGGGTCAGGTCGAGCGCGCGGTGGTTGACGTCGGTCGCCAGCACCGAGCCCGCGTGTCGCGACGCGTGCAGGGCCTGGACACCGCAGCCGGTGCCCAGGTCGAGGGCGCGGCCCACCGGCTCGCGCACGGTGATCCCGGCGAGCGTCGTGGACGCGCCACCGATACCGAGCACGTGGTCGGCCCGGACCGGCCCGGTGACCCCGCCGATCCCGGAACCGAGGTCGGACACCACCCACCAGTCGGTGTCGGCCTCGCCGTAGGGCCGGATGTCCACGAGCGGGCGCACGACATCACCGTCGCGCTCCAGGAGTCCGCCCTTCAGCGCGTCCTCCAGCGGAAGCGCCCGGCGCACGTGCGCCTCGGGCGCCGACGTCTGGAGCAGGAACAGTCGGATGAGCACCGCGAGCGGGCTCGCCGCCTCGGCCCGCAGCGCGCGCAGCGCGGGCACCGTCTCACCACGAGACAGCGCCGCGTACGCCTGCGGGCCGAGCGCGTCGAGGCACCCGTCGACGGTGTATTCGGCCGCGATCAGGGCCTCGCGGAGTCGGGCCACCTGGGAGGAGTCGTTCATGGTCACGTGCACCATCCTCCCTCGTACGCGACCGGCGACCGATCAGGCCGGCGGGGCGGTGGTCCCCGAAGTCCCGCTCGGCACGGGCGCGGACGACCCCGCCGCACCGGTGGGCGGAGCCGTCGCCGACGTGGCGGACGGCGACGCCG
>NZ_WWJX01001124.1 GCF_009865215.1 Streptomyces sp. SID3343
GGTCGACGATCGATCAGTGGGCGCTGACGCGCCAGCGGGGGCCGAGTGGACGTCACCCACCTCGGCTCCCGCCGGGGCCGGGCGCGCCGGGAGGCCCTGATCACGCGCACCCCCAGCGCCGTATAACCGCATAACCGCAGCCCTCGACCAAAACGCAACGGGTGGTGCGGGTGGGAACAACCCCCAACCCGACCAACCCACCCCCGCAGCCAGGGGCGCAAACCCCAAGCGGAGACCCTGGCGTCGGCCCGTTGAACGAACCGGCCGATCACGGGCACACCGCGAATCCGGCGATGAACGCCTGGTAGCCGTTCTGTCGGCGCTCGCATCGGAACGTGGTCGTCCAGGAGTGGGTCAGGAGCAGTCCCCGTCCGGATTCGGCATCCGGTTCCTCGACGGGTTGCGGCAGTTTCACCGCAGGTTGGCGGGCCAACACTGTTACCCAGAACAGGCCGTCGGCCGTGTGGGTGGTCACCAGGACGACGCTCGTCGGCCGGCCGTGGACGAAGACGTTGGTGGTCAGTTCGCTGATCACCACGGCGACGTCGTCCTCGTGGGCGCCGGCGACTCGTGCCTTGGCTGCGGCATGCTCACGCGCGGTCCGTACGGGCCGAGAGCCCCGCAACCGTAGGACGGAGGGAAGTTCGAGAGTATCGCTGGGCACAGTAGTCCTCAGACTTCGCGGGATGCTTGGTGAAAACCATTCGTGTGCGCATGAGCGAGCGCACGACCGACCCGGGTCGGAATCGCGACACCGGTACGCGAACGGGTTCCGCTGCAGGGTGGAGTGTCAGGCTCCGGACGGCACAACAGGCGAAGCCCCGTTCAGGGGTTCCCCCGGGTACTGCGCCAACGCGCCGCCGCCCACACCCAAGCCAATCCGTCGGCTTGGCTCCTGGGAGGAAGCGAAGGGTCAGCTGCCGAGGATTCGGCTTGCTCGGGCGCGTAGGGGTTGTTCCAGGTCGAGGTTGTCGCCGCGGGTGGTGGTCTGCAGGAGCTGGGTGATGACGGCGAGTTCGGAGAATCGGCCTACGGCGGTGTTCAGCACGTGCGCGAACTCGCTCCGAATTCGCGCTGCGACGTCCGGGACGAGGAGGCTGTAGGTGTGGAGCATCGCGGCGTCGTAGCCGGTCGGGGCGGTGCCCCAGCCTTCCCAGTCGAGGATGGCGAGCCGGGGTGCGGTCAGGTTGGCCCAGTGCAGGTCGCCGTGGGCGGTGGTCCAGGCGGGCACGGTCGTGTCGATCGGGCGTCCGAGGTATTCGGGCATGGCGCGGTCGACGTATGCCTGGCGCAAGGCGACGCGGTCGGTGGTCACAAGGGCGATGTGGTCGAGTGCCCGGCGCAGGTCGTGCCACCACGTGTCGTCGAGCCCGGGGTCCTCGCGGAGTACCGGGCCGGAGGTGGTGATCGGTCGCGCCGTAACGCGGTCGTGGAGTTCGGCTCGGAAGGCGTGGTCGCCGTCGGCCCAGTCCTCGACGCCGCGCAGTCGGGGTCTCGGTACGGAGTCCGGGATGGCTTTCTCGGCGTCCTCGGGCCCGAGCCACAACCGGCCTCCGGCCTTGTCCACCGGTGCGCGGACGAGTCGAAGCCACCCAGGGCCGTGGTCACCGGCGACGGGCCCGCCGAGGGTCCTGCCGCGCCAGCCCCATACTTCGGTGCCGTCGTCGGGAACGACCGCGAGGGCGGTTGTGGAACGCCGGTAGGCGTCGCGCATCGAGGCGACTTCGCGCGGGTCGTCAGGCGGCGAAAACATCGCTGATCCTTCGGAGTCGGCTCGGGTCGAGCGGCGGACGCGCACAGGCACTCATGGCGTCGCTCCAGTGTTGCGGGTCGCTGCTGGAGAGCAGGACACGACACACTCCCGGAGCGGATGCCGGCACGATCAGGGCGGCCTGCGCAGCCGTCAGTCCGTCGCCGACGAGTTCGACGGCCTCGGGCGTGAGCATCGCGGGTAGCTCGCCCCCGTGCAGTGGCGCCGATGCAAAGACCTCGATGCCCGCCGCGAGGGCGTCTCGAAGCACGCCGCCGCCCGCCATTGCCGCGACGACCGGTTCGAGGTGGACCAGGGAAATGGGAAGTTGCACTGCCCGCAGGTGGTGCCTCTCACCGGCGACGGTCCGCGTCATGGACAGCAGCGTCCCGACGTCGAACCGGCCGGTGGAGAAGCCGGTCCAGGTCGCGACGCCGTAGCCGCCGATCGTGCCGTCGGCAGCCGCTTCTTCGAGGACCCCGATGGCCGACAGCAGTCGCGCGGTTCGGGCCTCGCGGCTCCTCTCCGAGGCGTGTTCGGGATTGTGCAGGAAGACGACGTCGGGTCGTCGCCCGAGCTCGGAGCGGCTGCGGTGGATCTGCCAACGCACGAACTTTGGCGCCAGGCTGTGCCGGATACCCGCTTCGCGTCGGTGGAGAATTCCTGCGGTGAGTGCCTCGGTGGCGGCCTCCCGGGTCATGAAGCCGACCTTCGTGGACACCCGGATTCGAGGGTGTGCCGCGAGGATCGGCGCGAGAGCGCGCTCGGCCGTCCCGGCGCCGTAGTTCGGCGCGGTGTCGATCCACTCGACGCCGGCGGCCACCGCGACCGTCGCCGCGAGTGCCACGTCGCGGCAACGATAGGTACCCAAGGCGAGCGTGGCCGTCACGTGGTCACCGTCCCTACATGCGCGACCTGGCCGGCCACCAGTTCGGTGACCACGGCGGCGGCCTGTTCGACCCGCACCCCCGACGCCTGCGCGAGCTTGCCGAGCCGCTGGGAACGGCCGTCCAGGAGAAGGGCGAGCATCCCGTACACCTGCGGGGCGAAGATGAACTCCCCGCCGCCTGCCGTGAGTACGACCCGGTCGTCCGGGTCACGGGTCACCGATGCCCGTGAGACGAGGAGTCTCACCGGTAGCCCGGGGGACGGGGGCACGCTGTCGACATAGGGAAGCGAAGTGCCCTGCCGAGGCTGCTCGGTCGCGTCCCGGAATTCGGCGTATCGATCGACCACGCCCTCGGCTTCGAGCTCGGCCGTGACGAGCTTGAGCAGGGTATCGGCGAAGTCCCGCTTCTGTTGTGCCGATCCGAGCCGCGGCACGTCGGCGCGCACCGCCTGATGGGTGCGCAGGGTGTCGGCGAGCCAGCCGATCAGGTCGGCGCCGGTCGTGCTCTGCAGGCCGAAGGTCAGGTGCAGGGAGCGCCCGCCGTTCTCGGCGGCGACGGCGTGCCACCAGCCGCGCGGCACGTACAGCGTGTCGCCCGGGGTGAGTACGAGGTCCGCGATCGGTTCGTCGGGTGGCGCTTCGGGGGCTTCGACGTCACGGTGCATCGGAGCGACGCGAGTGGGACCGTACAGGCGCCACCGCTTGGCGCCGTCGACCTGGACGACAACGACGTCGTGGTCGTCCCAGTGGGTTCCGAAGCCTTCGTTCGCGGTCCACGACGCGTACAGGTTGGCCTGCACCGCAGTGCGGAAGCCGCGTTCCAACTGGGCAGCGAGCTCGCCGATGCCGGCGTGGAGTTCGTCGGCGGCGTCCAGGACGAGGGTGGCGCCGGCCGCCAACTGCTCGTGCAGCGCGGCCGGTTGGATGCGGTTCCACACGGTGTTGCGGCGGGTGGTCACCGGTCGCGTGTACAGGTGCTGCGGCAGCATCTTGCCGCCCGAGCACAGGCGAAGGCGCGGCGGTTCGAGGCGGTGCCGGGCCAGGACGGCGTTCACGTCCTCCCAGCCGAGCAGGCCGGCGACGGTGGTGGCGTCCCCGCGCGCGATACGAAACTCTCGGCCGAACACCCGGGCGAGGAAGGCCTCCCCGCCCAGGCGCCCGACCACCGAGGTGTCGGCGGTCGTCATGTCGGGCCGTCAGTCGTTCGTGTCGCTGACGCCGGTCGAGCCGCCGTCGGACGGCTGCTCGGCGCGCGAGCGGGCGGCCACGATACGGCGACGGGCGACCAGCAGGCCGTCCTCCGCCTTGGCCGTGGTGGGCACGATCTGAGGCATGGTGACTTCCTCTCCGTTGCGGGGTCGGCCTGATACCGACCCCTGCGCGATGCGGTGGGCGAGAGTTCACGTCCCGGTCCGTTCGCGTAGGTCCACCGAACCGTGTTGCCCGGCTCGGGAACAGCGCGCCAAAGCCGCACACATGCTGCATCCATGCGGCACTGTGGGTGATGAGCTGGGTTTTCGGCGGAGCATGGCAATCGGGAGGCCACGCCGTGACGTTCAAGCGCCATCGACTCGTGCAGCGCCGCGAGTCCCAGGGATTCACCCAGGAAGCACTCGCCGAGCGGCTCGGCGTCGACCGCTCCACGATCGCCCGCTGGGAGAACGGGAAAGGCCCACAACCGTGGATGCGCCCGAATCTGGCGAGAGCGCTGGGTCTGTCCCCGGAGGGGCTCGACACGCTGCTGCGCGATGTCAGCGACGGCGATCGGCCACCAGTGCTCGGAAGTCTCGCCCACGGTGACCCGGCCACCGGCGCCGCGTTACGCGCGGACCTCATGGATGTCGCCGAGCGCTATGACAACTCGCCTTCCGCGGGACTACTCGCCGACGCGGGCCGGCTCCTGACTCGCGTCACCATGGCCGCCGACCAGGCCCGCGTCGGAAGAGCCCAACGCGAACTCCGCAGCCTGCAGGCCGAGGCGGTGACCCTGATGGGCCAACTCGTCTGGGACGCCTCGCAACGCTCGGACCACACCACAGCCCACACCTACTACGCACAGGGCATCGATCTCGCTCGCCACCTGCACGACCGCACCCTGGAAGGCCGAGCCCTCCTACGCACCGGATACCTCGCGCTGTACGGCACCTGCCAACCACAACAGGGCCTCGACTACTCGCTGCGAGCAGCCGAGGCCGCCAAGACCACCAGCCCCGCTCTGTTGGCCGTCGCCCTCCTCCACGTGGGCGAAGCGCACGCCATGCTCGGGCACGCCGGCGATTGCGAACGAGCCCTTGCCCGTGCCGAACGCCATCTCGACCGGGTCAGCGACGTCGACGCCGCCGGCGACCTCGTCTCCCCCACGCAGTTCGGGCGCCTGGCCGGATCGTGTTATCTGAACCTCGGACAGAATCAGCGTGCTCGGCGGCAACTGGAGTCGACCGCCGCGCAATTGCCCGCCAGGCGGAAGTCGCGCACCATCGTCCTCGGAAACCTGACCCTCGCCCTCATCAGGCAAGGCGAGCTCGACAACGCCGTATCCGTGCTCGGCCAGGCCATCGACGAGCTGGAACTGACCCGAGGAGGTGGGGGCATGAACGTCATCTTCGCCGCCGGCCGCGAACTACGCCCCTGGCATCGCAGAGTCGACGTACAAGACGTGCAGGACCGCCTCTTCACCCTGATGACCGCCACCTGAACACCAAGGAGCGTGCGGTGCCCACCGAGCACGACCAGGCCAAACAACGTGTCCGCGAACGAGTATGGGACGCACTCGACGCTGCGGCCGTCGTCCACGACGTGACCAGCCACGGCCGAATCCCGGACTTCCACGGCAAGGACCAGGCTGCCGAACGTCTCGCCGCACTCCCTCGTTGGAAGACCGCCGGCATCATCAAATCCGTGCCCGACAAGGCACAACTACCCGTCCGTGTCGCGGCCTTGGCCGGGGGCAAAATCGTGTACATGGCGGTCCCCAAACTGGCGACGCCGAAGCCGTTCTACGTCCTTGACCCCGCAGCACTCACGGCCCCGCCCGAGCATGCCGCGTCCAGTCACATCGCGGCAACCATCGCCCCGACCGTCGACGTCGAAGCCCTCCAACCGATCGACATCGTCGTCCTCGGCAGCGTCGCCGTGAACCGCGCCGGTGTCCGCATCGGCAAGGGCGCCGGATACTCCGACATCGAGTTCGCCCTGCTCACCGAGGCCGGCCTCATCAGTCCCGACACCCTCATCGTCACCACGGTCCACGCACTCCAAGTCGTCGACGAGCCGATCCCGGCCACCGAACACGACGTCACCGTGGACTTGATCATCACCGCCGAAGAAGTCATCAGGACAACCGGCACGCATCGCCCGTCAGGCATCCTCTGGGATCACCTCACACCAGTAAAGATCGCGCAGATCCCCGCACTCGCCTTGCGAGCCTCCCGACCCATCGGCGGGTCGAGCAAACGCATCTGAGAAGAGAGTGCGGCACCGCGGGGCGTGATTCCCGGGAGGTCGATAGTCCGATCCGGCCGTGACCGTCCGTTGGCGGCGTGGCGGCGTGTGGGCGGTGGTTTCGACCCGCCGACGGCCACGGCCCCTCCGCGGGTGCGGAAAGGGGCCGTGGCCGAGGTGTTCGTCGAGGTCAGCCCTCCTCGCCGCCTTGGCCCGCGCTGCCGATCGGGCCGACCTTGACCGGGGTGCCGCTGCCGTCGGAGACGGGCAGCGAGCCGGCGCCCGGCCAGCGCAGGGTGTACGTCTGGGTCTCGCCGGGAGGGGTCACCAGCAGGTCCGTGATCCGCACGCCCGAGCCGCCGGTGTCGTTGATCGGGTAGCTGATACCGAAGGACACCGACTTCCCCGGCTTGAGGACCATCCGGTCGGCCGGCTGCCCGTAGCGCTCCGCGGAGATCTGCCCCGCGTTGGTCTTGAGGTCGACCCCCGCGTACCCGGACAGGACGCAGTCCTTGCCGCCGTCGTTCTTGAACGTCACCGCGACGGTGCCGTCGGTGTCACCGCCGATGGTGCTGTCCATCGCGGTTATCTTCAGGTGATCGGTGAGGCACTTGTCGACCGTGTCACTGCCACCGGAACCGGTGGAACCGGTGGAGCTGTTGCCGGTGGTCGCGCCCTGGCCGCCGGAACTCGTCCCCGTGGAGGTCTTCCCGCCGGAGTTCGTCCCGGACGAGTTCGCCCCACCCGTGGTGGTCTTTCCGCCGCTCTGGTTGGCGCTCGGGGCCGGCGAGCCGGGCGGGGCGACCGTCTGGCCTGCCGAGGCGGGCGCGGGGGCC
>NZ_WWJX01001125.1 GCF_009865215.1 Streptomyces sp. SID3343
CGGCCGGCGTGCGGGACCGGATCGTCGAGGGGCTGCACGACGGTTCGCTGGCCGCGCGCAAGGAGCGCGGCGACGGTCCGCTGCCCGGTGTGGCCCTGGTCGGTGGCGGCCCCGGTGACCCCGATCTGATCACCGTGCGCGGTCGGCGCCTGCTCGCCGAGGCCGACGTGGTGATCGCCGACCGGCTCGGCCCGCGCGCACTGCTGGGCGAATTGCCGCCGCACGTGGAGGTGATCGACGCGGCGAAGATCCCCTACGGCCGCGCGATGGCTCAGGAGGCGATCAACGACGCGATGATCGAGCACGCCAAGGCGGGCAGGTTCGTGGTGCGGCTCAAGGGCGGCGACAACTACGTCTTCGGCCGCGGCTTCGAGGAGGCGCTCGCGTGCGCCGAGGCGGGCGTGCCGTGCCAGGTCGTCCCGGGCATCACGAGCGCGATCTCGGTGCCGGCGACAGCCGGTATCCCGGTCACCCACCGGGGCGTCGCGCACGAGTTCACCGTGGTCTCGGGCCACGTCGCCCCGGAGGACCCGCGCTCGCTCGTCGACTGGGCGGCCCTGGCCCGGTTGCGCGGCACGCTCGTGCTGTTGATGGCCGTCGAGCGGCTGGCCCCGATCACCGCGGCCCTGCTCACCCACGGCCGCGCCGCAGGCACCCCGGTCGCGGTGATCCAGGAGGGCACGATGGCCACCCAGCGCGTCCTGCGCACCACGCTGTCCGAGGCTGCGGCGGCCGTCGCGGCCGAGGGCCTGCGCCCGCCGGCCATCGTGGTCGTCGGGGACGTGGTGGCTTTGTCCGACCGCGACTGATCGCGAGCGTCCGGTGCCGGCTTCGTCCGACCGCGACTGATCGCGAGCGTCCGAGATCGCGGACGTCCTCGGTCGCAGGGTTCGGTCGGTGTGCGTCGGCCGAGGTGTTCGGTCGGCATGTTTCATGTTTCATGTCGGCACATCGGTACATCGGCAGGTCGTCACGTCCGCAGGTTCGATCGGCAGGTTCGGTCGATGTGTCCATCGGTATGTCTACAAGGAGATTCATCGTGGGGCTCGGCCTCGGTTGGAAGCTGCACGGAGACGGGGGAACCCCCGCGCCCGGCGAGGTGGTTCGGCCCGATGAGCGGCTTTCGTGGGGGAGGACCGCCGGGCTCGGGGCGCAGCATGTCGTCTCGATGTTCGGGGCCACGTTCATCGCACCGATCCTGATGGGGCTCGACCCCAATCTCGCGGTGATGCTGTCCGGCGTCGCGACGATCCTGTTCCTGTTGATCACGCGTGGGAAGGTGCCGTCCTACCTGGGCAGCAGCCTGTCTTTCGTCGGGGTCGCGGCCTCGATCGGGGCGGCGGGCGGCGGCATCGCCGAGATCACCGGCGCGATGCTGGTGGTCGGCGCCGTGCTGTTCGCCGTTGGGCTGGCGATCCACGTACTCGGCGCGAGGGTGGTGCACGCGGCGTTGCCACCCGTGGTCACCGGCGGCGTGGTGATGATCATCGGGTTCAACCTGGCGCCGGTGGTGGCCACGTCCTATTGGCCGCAGGATCAGTGGATCGCGCTGCTCACGATGGCCTTCACGCTCGTCGCGATGGTGGTCATGCGTGGCTTCTGGTCACGGATCGCGGTCTTCCTGGGGCTCGTGTTCGGCTACCTGTCGTCGTGGGTTGCGGACCGGGCGTTCGGCAGGATCGACTCCGCCGACGGGTCGGGCAAGGTCGTCGAGCACTGGCGGGTGAACTTCGACGGGGTCCGCACCGCCGACTGGATCGGGGCGCCGGATCTGCACGCGCCCGACTTCAAGATGTCCGCGATCCTGCTCGCGCTCCCCGTCGTGGTCGCGTTGATCGCGGAGAACGCCGGGCACGTCAAGGCCGTCGCCGAGATGACCGGCGACGACCTCGATCCGCAGATGGGCCGTGCGATCGCCGCCGACGGGGCGACCACGATGCTCTCCACCGCGGTCGGCGGCCCCGCCACCACCACCTACGCCGAGAACATCGGCGTCATGGCCGCGACCCGGGTCTACTCCACGGCCGCCTACTTCGCCGCCGCGCTGTTCGCGATCCTGTGCGGTCTGTGCCCCAAGTTCGGGGCGATCGTCGCGGCCGTCCCGGGCGGCGTGCTCGGCGGGATCACGGTCGTCCTGTACGGGATGATCGGCCTGCTCGGCGCCAAGATCTGGAACGAGAACAAGGTCGATCTGGGCAATCCGCTCAACCTCGTCCCGGTCGCGGCGGGCGTGATCATCGGCATCGGCAACGTGTCGGTCGAGTTCACCGACGACTTCAAGCTCGACGGCATCCCGCTCGGCACGATCGTGACGCTCGTCGCCTATCACGGGCTGCGGTTGTTCGCCCCGCCGCACCTCAAGGGTGATCCGCCGCTTTTGGACGCGTCGGCGGTCGACCCCGACGACGGGGCCGACGCCGGCGTCGGCAAGCGACTGGGACACTGACCCGGTGCCCGTCATCCCGCTCGACGACCCCGCGGACTCGCGCCTCGTCGACTACACCGACCTGACCGACGTCGAACTGCGCCGCCGCCGTGAACCGGCCGAGGGGTTGTTCATGGCGGAGGGGGAGAAGGTCATCCGCCGGGCCCTGGGATCGGGCTACCCGATGCGGTCGATGCTGCTGTCCCAGCGTTGGGTCGAGACGATGGCCGACGTGATCGAGGCCGCCGACGTGCCCGTATATGTCGGAGCGCCGGAGACGGTCGAGCGGGTGACGGGCTATCAGGTCCATCGCGGCGCGCTCGCGTCGATGGGCCGCAAGCCGTTGCCGGCCGCCGCCGACATCGTCGTGGGGGCGCGGCGGGTCGCGGTCTTGGAGGGGGTCAACGACCACACCAATGTCGGGGCGATCTTCCGCGGGGCGGCGGCGCTGGGCATGGACGCGGTGTTGCTGTCGCCGGACTGCGCCGACCCGCTGTACCGACGCTCGGTGAAGGTTTCGATGGGCGCGGTGTTCTCCGTTCCGTACGCCCGCCTGGAGCCTTGGCCGGGCGGGCTCGACGTGCTGCGTGGGGAGGGGCTCACCCTGCTGGCGATGACGCCGGGCGAGGGTGCGGTGGCGCTCAACGAACTGCCGGCGCGCGATACCGACCGCTGCGCGTTGCTGCTCGGGGCGGAGGGCCCCGGGCTGAGCGCGAAGGCGCTGGCGGCGGCGGATCGGCTGGTGCGGATTCCGATGTCGCACGGCGTCGACTCGCTGAACGTGGGCGCGGCCGCGGCGGTGGCCTTCTACGCGGTGGCGTTCGGCTGAGACCGGTCGGCCGCCAGGCGGTCGAAGGGGGTTTGTCCCGAGCGCTCGATCTCGTTGATTGTGCGGGTCTGGTAGAGCGGTGGGCGCGTTGCGACGCGGCGGCCGCGCATCCGGCGTTCGCGGATCTCGGTGCCGCGTACCCAGATGTGCCGGCGGACCAGGTCACCCTCGTGGTAGCCCGGGCCGGCGTGGCGGTTCGGCGGCGTGTCCAGGGCCTCGATCTCGGGCCGCGCGGTGCGGGCCGCGCTGACCCGGCGGCGGAAGTCGTGGAAGACCTGGAACTCGTAGTGCGGCAGGTAGGTGTAGTCCATCGGCGTCGACTGCGACACCGCGAGAGCGGCGATTGCCATCGCGTCGCGCGTCAACTCCCGCGCGCTGCCCGGCAGCACGACCAAGCCGTCGAGCAGTACGTGATTGGCCCTGCGCTTGTGGTGCTCGAACGCGTAGCGATCCCACGGCGGCCAAGGATTGCTCCGCCACCACGCGTCGGCGTCCGCGAGCGCGGTGTCCAGGCCGTGGGTGTGCCAACGCACCGTGCCGTCGGGGGACTTCAGGCGCGGCAGCAGGCGCCGTAGTTCCCGGGCGGCCGGGCCGCCGAACGGCGTGTGGTCGGTCGGTACCAGCACGAGCGGCACCGACGCGTCGGCCTCGAACGGCGTGGGGTCCAAAAAGCGCCGGTCGACGACCAGCAGCGTGTTCTGCCGTCGCTGGTAGGCGAGCCCCCACAGCAGGCGGGCGAACAGTCTCGCGCCGGCCTGGCCGGACAGCACGTGCCACTCGTCGTGGAACAGGTTGACGGCGAAACGCTCGGTCGTGGACGGGCGCAACGTGATCAGCGTGTACTCCCGTCCGTCCAGGTAAGCAACGGTCCGGTGCAGTTTCATCCGATCGGCGGCGTCCCGGTTCGAACCTTGTCGTGCTTGTTTGTGCGTTTGGTTTGTACTGATCCGTTTACCTCTTTCTTATGTTTCTGAGGTGTTTCTTACGATCTCTTGGAAAATGGGATCGCGCGTCCTTCCCTATTTCTCCCAGGAGCATGCCGATCGTGTCATGCCAATTTCGATCGAATGTGATCTTGGACTAGCGTGTGCTCCGAAGTGCAGTACGGTCGAGCGTCGCCCGAATTGGCACTGTGGCCTGCTCGGGTCGCACGGGCGGCCGAAAATGTGGGTGTGCAGGGAAATGTCCGGTCACCCACACGCGGATATTCGGTGGATTCGGCCTGCACCAGGCGAAATTCGCCAGTATGGGGCGCCGCGCAATCGGATCAGTAACGGGAAGCGAGGCAAAGCTCGTTGGAGATCATGGGTGTACCCCTGGCCTGGGCCCTCGTCGGCTTGGCGGAACTGGTCGCCCTCATGGCGCTTGTGGCGTACCTCGTCGTCCGACGCCGCAAGAGCGAGGTGACGGACACCGCCGAAGGGTCCGACAACTGGGAGCGTGAGCAGGACCGCCGACGGCGCAAGGAACTGTTGTACGGAGTCGCCTCCTACACGCTGCTGTTCGTCTGCGCGGGCGTCGCGGCGGCGTTGTCGTTCCACGGGCTCGTCGGCTTCGGTCGGCAAAACCTCGGCCTGTCCAACGGCTGGGAATACCTCGTGCCGTTCGGGCTCGACGGGGCGGCGATGTTCTGCTCCGTGCTCGCGGTGCGCGAGGCCAGCCACGGTGACGCCGCACTCGGCTCGCGGATATTGGTCTGGACGTTCGCCGGTGCCTCGGCCTGGTTCAACTGGGTGCACGCGCCGCGCGGCGACATGCACGCGGGGGCGCCCCAGTTCTTCGCCGGCATGTCGCTCTCGGCGGCCGTGCTGTTCGACCGGGCACTCAAGCAGACCCGCCGGGCGGCGCTGCGCGAGCAGGGACTCGTCCCGCGCCCGCTGCCGCAGATCCGGATCGTGCGGTGGCTGCGCGCCCCGCACGAGACGTTCAACGCGTGGTCGCTCATGCTGCTCGAAGGTGTGCGCACCCTCGACGAGGCCGTCGAGGAGGTCCGCGAGGACAAGCGCACCAAGCACGACGACCGCGAGCGGCGTCGGGTGGCCGGCAAGCGCGAGCGGGCTCAGCTCAAGGCGCTCAGCCGCAGTGGTGGCGGCGACGGCGGCCACTTCGGCCGACGTGGTGCCGCTCGTCAGGAAATCGCTGCTCTGCCGGGAGGTGGCGGCTCCGAAGCACTCTCGGAGCCTGCTATAGCCGGAAACGACGTTTCCGGCCACGGCGGCTCAGCCGATACGCACAACCCCGCCGGTCGTCCGGCTATTGCCCCCTCCGCGTCCGCGCGAGGGGACGAGATCCCGACATCGGGCGGCGCCGACTCCGATGCCGAGCGGCGCGACGTCATCGACCTCACCGCCGAGGACGACACCATGACGTTGCCCAGGCTCGACTCGCTGGAGCGCAAGCTGAAGGACCTGGAGCGCCAGTTCGGCTGAGGCCGGACACTGCGATTCGGCGTGCACGAAGGACGAGGAAGGGGTGCCCGGTTCGACCGGGCGCCCCTTCCTCGTCGTACCCGGTTTTGCTCATACCGGCCTTCTTCGTGCCGGTCTCCTGCGTGCCCGTGCTTTTTCGTCGGTGTCGGTTGGTCCGTCGTCGTCCTGGCCGGTGGGGTGTCCGCGTCCGTGAGGGCGCCGCAGACGGGTCCCCGGCCGGTCGGCCGGAGCCGGGTCAGGGACCGACGGGCACCAACACCCCGGCGGGGCCGGGGAGATAGCGGGTGGTCTCGTCGGGGGAGTCCACGTAGGAGCGGATGCGCAGGATCGCGTCGTTGCCCACGGCCCACCGGGTCGCCACCGCTCGCGGGTCGGCGGGTACGGCGACCGCGGCCACGCCCACCGGGCTCGGGGTCGGGCCGGCGTTGCCGGCGGCGAAGGTGAACAACTCGACCAGGTGGGTCGGGGGGCCGCCCGCGCCGGGCGTGCGGGTCAGCACGACGACCACCGCGGGTTCGCCGTCCAGGTTCGCCGGAATCACCTCGCCCAGCGTCACGCGGTCGCTGCCGACGTCGGCGGCGCCGTCGGTGAGGGTGAAACCGGCACCGCCGGCCGACGGATCGGAGTAGGTCCGGTCGGCCCAGTCGGCGACCGGTACCGAACCCGCGGCGGGACCGATCCTGGTGCCGGCGCCGGCCCGCTGCGGTGCGACCGGACCGGCCGCCGCCGACGCCTTGTCGGGGCCGTCCCCGCCGTCGTCGTCCTGGAACGCCGCGATGGCCAGTGCGGCGAGCACGGTCACCACGATGAAGATGATCAACTGAACGATCAACAGGCGGCGGCGGTCCTCCGGTCGGCGCCTGCGCGGCGTACCGACCCCCGCCCGCGAGCGCGGCCCGTGGTCCGGCCGGCCGGCGCGT
>NZ_WWJX01001126.1 GCF_009865215.1 Streptomyces sp. SID3343
GTCGGCGGCGAGCGCGGCCGCGACCCCCGCCGCGTCCACCTGCACCGGGACCGGCGCCGCGACCCGCGCGGCGACGGCGTCGATCCGCGCGCCGAGCGTGGCGGCTGCGCCCTCGACGGCCGCCGTGACCACGGCGCGGGTCCTGACCTCGACATCATCCCTCCACTGCTGCACGGATCCGGCGGTCCGAGTCAGCCCCGGCCGGGACGGATCCGGCAGTTCGAAACCCCAAACTTCGGCCGCGACTTCGCGGGCACTGGGCATGTCGTCCTCCTGGGTGGGTGGGGTCGTCGCGGTCGCGGCGGCCCACAGTCGTTCGGGTCGGATGGCGCCGGGGTCGCCGTGGTCGTTGCCGGGGATGTTCGCGTGGCAGTAGTGGCCGGCTTGTCCGAGCCACACCGCGCGGTCGCGCCTGGACCCGCCCGGGTAGGCGGGCGGCGGCCCCATCGGGAACCGGTCCGGGATGCCCCACGATCGGATGGCCCGCATCATTGCCCGGTAGTTCGGGCCGGGGTGCCAACTCCCCTGCTCGGTGAACGGCGCCGCGGCGCGGCCGAGCACCTCGATCTGGATGCAGACCTCGCCGACCCTGTTCGACCGGGTCGAGCCGTCGTTCCGCAACGCTCGCGCGGACTGGTCGAGCGCGCAGTACTGGCCGAGCGCGTCCGTCTCCGGGTCGTACACCAGGTGCGGCCACACCTGCTCGCGCAACAGGTAGTCGGCCATCGACCGCCACATCGGTGCGCCGGTCGGCGACTCGACGGTGTGCCACACCACGCGCGGCGGACCGCCGTCCATCGTGCCGCCGGTGACGCGGCCGATCTGCTCGGCCTCGGCAATCCAGCGTGTGCCAGCCATGGGCCCTCCTTCGGTGGGCATGCGAAACGCCCCGGCCGGCGGCTCGGGGCGTGGACGACGGGCTCTACGGTGTGCCGGATCCCCACGACCCGAACACGGCGGCGGACACCTTGCCGGACCCGCTGGTGCGGCGGGCCTCCAGCGTCAGATGCATCTCGGTGTGGATCGGTACCGACGACACGTCCGCCGTGATGTAGTCGATCCACGTGGTCCCGCCGGAGTTGTTGACGACCACGTTGCCGACCGGGCTTCCGTTGGCGGTGATCCGCAGCTCGCCGTGGGCGTCGCCGAAACAGCCCAATCCCACGCGGGCGGTGATGCGGGGATGCTGCCGCGGTGACGTCGAGGTGTACAGGCCGTCGAACGAACTGTTCGTCGTGGAGCTCCACTCGTCGGACCGCAGACGGCCCCACCCGTGAGCCAACCAGGGCGTATCCAGGCCGCCCACGCGGTCCGTGGTCATCACGATGGTGCCGTTCGTGTCGCGGATCCACAGCCGCTGAACGTCCGCACCGGGTTGGCCTGCCGAGGCGGCGCCGGGCGCATAGATGCCGAGGGCGAGCGTGGCCTGGTCGTCACGGGCGAGCAGCCCACGCTGCGGCGAACCGTCCTGGTACGGAAAGAAAATGTCACCGAAAAGCAGGCCCTGATTCCCGGACGACGAGTCGACTCGAAGGGTGCCGCCCGACCCGATTCGAACGAGGCCGTCGATCACCTGGTCGAGCGCCGGCCGGATGTTCACCCGCCCCGCGATCTGCCGCACGGTGTCCTCGATCCGGCGGATACGGTCCAGCAGGTCGGTGGGGATCGCGGGCATCAGGCGGCCTCCAGGTACAGGCGTGCGGTCTCGACGCTGCCGCGCGCGGCCGGGGTGACGGCGCGGCCGACGACCCGATGCCGCAGCGAGATGCCGTCGGGAAACCACAGGTCACGGATGCGCAGCCGCACGTGCGCGCCGAGCTGCGGCAACGGCACGCCGCCGGTGCGGATCGTGACGCTCGGGATGATCTGCGGGTCGCGGGCTCGGGCGAGGTCGGCGCGGGCGTGCGCGTCGAGTACCGTCTGTGTCTCGACCGTCGAGTAGTCCGAGGTCCCGTCCATGCGGGGCCAGCCGGCGTCGATCAGGTCGTCGTTCGACCACACCGCCGACATCAACGGCGTGGAGTCCGACGCCTGGTTGCGGTTGACGCTCGCGCCGCGGCTCTGCCAATGGGTGGCCTGGGTGCTGCCGTCCTCCGGCAGCTCGTACGCCTGGATCGGCCCCGGGTAGGACAGAACCGTGTCCTGCGATCCCGACGTGATGCGTGGGTATCCGAGCACGAGCTGCTTGGTCCGGGCGCCGAGCTCGTTGCGGTAGCTGCTGATCCGCCACTCGAAGCCGTTCTCGACGGCCACGAGCTCGTCGAGCAATTTGCGGATGGTCGGCAGGTCGTACCGGGAGTACGTGCGGTCGCGGGCGACGCCGGACACCGTGGCGTAGTCAATCGTGACGCCGATGTCGCCGCCGGCCGCGCTCGACGCGTAGTCGATCAGGCCGCGCGCGATGTCGAACTGGTCGACGCCGGCGCCGATCTGCGTGTCCATCAGCAACCGGCGGTCGTAGTACGACTCCCACGATGCGGCCTGGATGGGCATCGTCGCGCGGCCTCGGTCGTCGACCGCGCGGGAGCGGGTCATCAGGATGCCGCCCCACGTGACCTCGCTGCCGGTCTCCAGCCACACCGCCGTGCGGCGGGTCGCCAGTCGAGATGCGCGGCGAGCGAGGTTGACGGACGTCACCGGGATGGTGCCGCGCAGCGACCCGGGTTTGCCGATCCAGTCGTCCCAGCCGAGGCCGTCGACGGGCAGTGCGTCGATGACCTGGTCAGTGCGCAGGTCACAGAACAGGACGCGGGACGGCGACGGCGCCGTCACGACGCGCCTTGGTAGGTGAGCTGGGCGATGAACCAGTTGTTGGTGGTCCAGGTCGCGGGCGTGGTCGGCCCGGACTGCCCGCCGGCGGCATCGACCAGGACGAGTTTGCCGGAGGTGCCCGTGGGCTGCATGTAGCAGGTCATGGACCTGATTCCGCCGACGACCGCGAGCGCACTGCCGACATAGCCCGACTCGGACCAGGCCGACGCTGCGGGCGCGACCGGCAGCGTGAAAAACCAGGGACCGATGCCCGGACCGCTGCTCGTCGTCGTGCCCCACTTCTGGGCGATCCTCACCGTGTAGGTCCGGCCGGTCTTCGTGTAGTGCGCCTCCCTCGACCCGTTGCCCAGGGACGGTGTGCCGGTCAGGCTCTCCCACGCCATGGCGTACGGGGTCCAGGCACCGAGCGGGATCGCCCCCAACGCGGCCGACACTGCCGACGGCATCGCGAACTCGACCCATGCGCCGCCGTTCCACTGGCACAGTCGGTCGGCCACGATCCGCACCTGGCCGACGTACGCGCCGGCGGCCGCCGACGCGTCGACGGGCAGGATGCCGCCGACCGCCACGGTGTACGCACGCAGGTCGGTGGCGCCGCCCCACGCCAGGCCGCCGGTGCCCGCGCTCGCCCCGGCCGGCACCGTGATCTGGTAGAGCGGCATCGTCGTCGGCGACGGCATCGCGGGTACCGTCGGCGAGCCGGCCTCGGTGCCCTTCACGATGACGATGTTGCCGATGTACTGGCCGCCTGCGTCGTACACGTGGTCGTAGACCCGCAGGGCGATCACGTCGATGCGGGCGAGCGAGGCGTGCCCTGGATCGAGGGTGACGGCGTGCGGCGCCGTTACGGCGGCGGCGTAGGCGCCCTGCGTGGAGGTGCCCTGCACGACGGCGCGGCCGAGGCCGATCGTCGCGGTCATTCCGGACCCGGACAACGCCATTGGGTTGCCGCCCGGGATCAGGCCAGCCCGGGTGGTCATGGTGCCCGTCGGCCACATCGTGCCGATCGGAGACAGGCGAGTGTCCTCGCGGGACTGCCCGCCGGCCGTGCCGGGCGACGGGTACAGCCAGCTCACACGAACGGTCACGCTGACCTCCAGGTCACCAGTGGGCGGATCGCCAGCGGACCGTCATGGTCGCGGCGGGGTCGGTCGAGCCGGGCGCGGCCCGGTAGGCAAGATCGGTGGAGCCCGGTTCGAGGACGAACCACTCCTCCGGGACCGAGCGCGCGGTCGCGGTGTACAGCCGGTCGGCGCCGTTCAGGAGGACCGACCCGGCGGCGGTGTCGATCGTGAGGGTCTCGCTCGCGGCGAGGGTCACGTCGTACTCCAGACGCGCGCCGTCGCTCAGGCGAACGCACGATGGTCGATCGGTGGGGCCACGGAACTCGATCGTCGGCGAGCTCGGCGCCGTGCCCGCGTTGACGACGTCGACGCTGCCGGGCACGGCGGGCGTGCCCCAATCGAGCGGCCACGTCAGCGGGAACGTCAGCCCGGACTCGGCCTGCGGCAGGCCGGTGACGGCGACTTGCTCGGCGAGCTCGTACCGGCGCGGATCCGAGCACAACCACTGGAGCGTAACGCCCACGATCGTCCCGACCCGGTACGCCCGGTCGACGGGCAGGCGCCGCCGGATCACCCGGCCGTACGCGAGGAGCGGCCCGCGGCTGTCGAGCCACACCACCAGCGGCTGTTCGTCCGTCCGAACCCCGGTCGCGGCGTTCAGCGCGGCAACCGTCGCACCGACCTGGTCCGCCGAGACGCGCACGATCACCTCGGCCGTCACGGTCCGGGACTGCGCGAGGAGCGGCCCGACCGCCGACCCGTGACGGCCGGAGTACAGGACGCTCGCGTCGTCCAGGTCCGGTAGCTCCTCCCAGCCCTCCAGCGACCGCAGCCGCAGCGGGTCCGTCCCGAGCACCAGGCCGGACCACTCCACCTGACCCACGGCGGCAACGAGTGCACCGATCACGGTCACCTCCCCCGCAATTCCCAGTCGAGGGCGTGGGCCATCTGCTCCGGCGTTTCGCCGGAGCTGTGCCATCCGCCGTTGATCTGGACCATCGGCCCGGTGCGCTCGGCCGCGACCGGTGTGGTGCCGCCGACCGACGCGATCCGCGCGGGCATCGCCATCGACGGCATCGACGCCGTGAGCTCCCCGAGCTGCGCGCGTAGGGCCGGTGTTTGGCTGTCGATCCCGCGCATGAACCCCTGCATGACCAGGCGCCCGTTCGCCGTCAGCAACTTGGCGTCTGTGGCCGGCGGACCCTTCCAGTCGGGCAGCATGTCCGTCAAGTTGGACAAGGTGCTCTTGACGTCGTTGAACATCGACTTGGCCCCGTTGATCAGGCCCTTGACGATGTCCACGCCCGCGTTCCAGAGGAGCCGTTGGAGGTCGCCCAGGCCGCCCAGGACGTCCCCGGGGAGCCCGCGCACCCACGCCATGAGCTCCTCGCCCTTCGCGACGGCGCCGCGCTTCATGTCGCCGAAGAAGCCGGTCACGCTGCCGACCATCCCGGACACCTTGCTGGAGACCCACTCGGCGCCGTCCGAGGCGGCGCCCTTGACCGACCGCCACGCGCCCGTCACCAGGTTCGAGACCCAGCCCCACGCCGCCCGCGTGGCGCCGACGATCTCGTCCCACCAGTAGATGACGGCTGCCGCGACCGCGATCACCAGCGCGATCGCCCACCCGACAGGGCCCATCCCGATCAGCCAGGCAAGCGCCATCTGGGCACCACGGATGAGGGCCTGACTGCCCATCAGCACCCACTGAGCAACCACGACGGCCGCCGACACGACGGCCTGCCCGGCCGCCGCAATCCACCCGCCGATCACCGCCCAATGCGCGAGCACCGACGTTGCCGCCGACGTCGTCGCAGTCGTGCGGGTGAGGATCCACGCCGCAACCTGCGTCGCCGCGCTGACCGTCGCGCCAGCCGCCGCCGCGACCATCGCGGGCAACAGGATGATGGTGATGATCGAGGCGACCGCGAGTAGCGGCTCCCGGTTGTTGCCGATCCACGTCGCGGTGGTCTTCACGGCGGGCACGACGTCGTCCCGCAGCACGCGGCCTGTCGCCATTGCGGCAGGCACGACGTGGTCGTTGAGCCAGCCGCCAACTTCCCGCAGCACGGGCACCAGGTCGTCCCGGACCGCACCGCCGGCCGACCGCACAGCAGGCACGACGTGGTCGTTGAGCCAGCCGCCGAACGTGATCAGGCGAGGAACGACCTTGTCGCCGAGTACCTCCACGAACGCCTGCGTCAGGTGCCGCTTGAACTGCTCGACCTTCACCCCGGCGTTGTCGCGCAGCGTGGCCCCCGCCTTGTCAGCCGCGCCCGCCACCTCGCCCAGACCCGCGACAGCGGTCGAGGGATCCATCTTGCTCAAGGCCTGCCCCAAATCCTCGGCCTTGGTCCCGAACAGTCCCACCGCGACGGTCGATGCGGTGGCCGGGTCCTTGATCGCGCGGATCCGGGCGAACACGTCGTTCAGGGCGGCGGAGGCACCCGGGCCGCCCTTGGCGAACACGTCGATCATCGTCTTCGCGTCGAGGCCGAGGGCCTTGTACGCGTCGGCGGCGCCCTGCGAGCCGTCGATCGACAAAAGCGAGAACTCCTTGACGGCGTCGGCCGCCGTGTCGGCGTCGCGTGCACCGCCCTGGAGCGCCTGCTGCATCAGGCCGAGCGCCATCGTCGAGTCGAGCCCGACCTTTTTGAACTGCACGCTGTATTCGACGAACGTGTCGAGCAAGTCCTCGGCGCTGTTTACGCCGATCTGGGTGCCGCGCACCAGGACGTCCATCGCTTCGGTCGCGGACCCGGCGATGCCGCTCTTGAGCATCCGGGAGACGGCGGCGGACACCTTGCTGAAGTCCTCGCCCATCAGCGTCGCCGTGTCGGCCACGTGTGTGGCCATCTCGGTCATCTGCTGCTTGGACGCGCCGGGCGGCAGCAGCCCGTGTTGGGCGATGCCCCGCACGACTTCGGCGGCGTCCTCCACCGAGTCGACGATTGCCCCGGAGTACAGGGCGCCGGTGATCTTGCCGTAGCGCGCGGCGTCCGCGCTGGTTCCTCCGAGTTGCGCGGCGAGCTTGGAGTTGATCTGGCCCTGGTCCATCGCCTCGCTGATGCCGGCGAACAGAGCGGCGCCCGCAGCAGCCGCGGCGACGACCGCTGCCGCAACGAGCTTCTTCGTCAACGACATGCCGCCGGCCTCGCCCGCGGCCTCGCCTGCGTCGCTCGCCTCCTGGGTGAGGGACCGGTCGAGTGCGTCGCCCGCGTCCTGTCCGGCATCGGCGCCCGCGGACGTGGCCGCGCTGTCGAGGGAGCGGTCGAGTGCCGTGCCCGCGCTCGATCCGGCCTGCCGGGCGCCGGCGTCGAGCTGGGCCTGAAGCGCGGCGGCCGACGCGTCGCCAGCCTGGCCGCCCGCCGAACCCGCACCCGGCGTCAGGGTGTTCGCCAGGCCCTGGACGACGGATGCGGCGCCCGCGCGCACTTGGTCGACGAGCCTGCCGATCAGGCCCTGTCCGGCGCCGGTACCCGCCTGCTCGGACGTGCGGGTGACGTCGCCCGCGAGGGCCTGCATGACTGCGGTGACGTGGCTCGCCCCGCGGTCCAGGTCGCGCGTCTCCAGGCTCGCGAAGCCCACCAACTCGCCGACGTTGAGCGCCACGGATCACCACCTCCGTGGGGTACTGCGTCAGGTCGCGGGGATGCCCGTGATGGCTGCGATCTCGCCTGGGTTGACGACGGCGCGCGGTGTGCGACGCCATGCCTCGCGGAACAGGGCGTCCGGGGACAGGCCGGAGATGCAGACACCGAACTCGCGTGTGGTCAGAGCTCGTACGGCGTGAGCGTCGAGGCCGTACTCACGCCGCAAGTCGGCCTCGACGACCCGCCAACTGCGGATCACCGCTTGCCAGAACTCTTCGTTCTCTTGCTGCTCTTGGCGGCTGCGCGCTTTGCCGCCCTGTTCGCCGGGACTTTTCCCGCCTCGTCCTCCTCAACCGAGGCCGCGGCTTCGGCCAGGGTCATGGATCCGGGCGAGGTCATGTTGGCGCCGGCCCACCGCATCAGGACACCGAGGGAGTCGGAAGCGAACGGGCTCGTCGACTCCCACTCGTCGAGCGCGGCGGCGCCGAAGATCGGTACCAGGATGTCCCGCATCACGCCCGGATCCTCCGACTTGGAGAGACGCCGGGTCATCAGGGTGAACGCGATCGGGACGCCGATCGGAAGCGTGTAGATCTCGCCGCCGATCTTGATGCTTGCCGGGCGGATCTCGGCCTGGGTCTCGACGATGAACGCGTCGAAGTCCTCGGGCTCCAATGCCTCTACGGGTGCGCGCTCGCTCATGCGACCGGCATGGTCGTCGGGGCGCCGGAGCGGCGGAACGTGCAGGACCAGGTGCTCTTGTCGTTGTTGCCGCCACCCTTTTCACCGGGGCTCATCGTCGCGTCCCAGACCGCCCACAGGTCGGTTTGGCTCTCGTGGCGAAAGCGCACCCGGTTGTGCGAGTCGACGCCGAGCCGCGGCATCCACACGGTGTCGATGTACGCCTGACCCGGGTCCTGCGCGCCGGTCACGGTGTCGACGGCGTGCTGACCCTCCAGGGCCAGGCTCGCCCCCCGCTGCATGACGTCTTCCTCGTAGTTGCCGTCCGACCCGAAGTGGGTCGTTTCGGCGGTCTCCTCGTTTTCGCCCGGGTTGAGCTTGAACGAACTGATGTTGCTGATGGTCAGCCAGGTATCCGGGGCGGATTCGACCTGGTAGAGCCAGCCGCGGGCGTCGATGGGGCGCTGTGTCATGGGGGTTCCTCCTCAGGGGCGGTGCATCGTGGGCGCGCCCACGGTCAGCCGGTAGTTGGTGACGTGCTCGTGCCGTCCGTTCGCGTCCACGCCGATGGCCTGCGGCGGCGCCTGCCCGATGCAGAGCACGAGCCAGGTGCCGTCCGGGAGCGCGATGCGGGTGAGGCCGTGCAGGGCCGAGTAAATGCGGTACGAGCGGCGGCGCGAGACGCGCGGGTCGGCCGTACCGCGCACACGGACCTGCAACGAGGGTTCGTCGATCGGGACGCGCGAGTCCGGTTCGGCGCCGCCGTACAGCGTGAGCGCGACCGCCTCGCCCGGGGACGGCGGCAGGAACTCGGCGAACGTGTCGCCGCTCGCGCCGTCTGTGTCGTAGTCGAGCAGGTCGAGGCCGGCCAGGTAGCGGGCGATGCCGTCGATCAGGTCGAGGTCGTCGTCAGCCACGGGTCGCCCGCCGCACTCGCGCGGCGACGAGCGCCATGATCTGCTCGCCCGAGGCCGAGAAAGGGAGTTCGAGGTATTTGGCGACCCGGCCGGGCAGGTGGTTGGCCGTTAGATCCTCGTGCTGCCGGACGGCGTACGGCGTGGAGTAGCTGACCGCGCCGGTCAGGGTGCCACGGTCCACGCTCGCGACGCCAGAGCGTTCGAGGGTCGCCTCGTCGAGCGGGACCACCTTGCGGCTCTCGCTCAGCGCGTACTCCATGCCCAGGTACAAGCCGTCCGCCATCGCGCCCTTCATGTCGGCGACGGCCTGGTCGACCGACAGCCGCAGCGTTGCGCGGGTCATTCGAGACTCACCTCTTGGTGGTCGGGTGTGGGCAGGCCGCCGCCGTTGCGGTCCGCCGTGCTGATGGCCACGGTTCGGCGCCCGGACGGCAGGGTGACCCTCGATCCGGGCGGGCAGGCGACGCCGCGGCGGACGTAGACCGTGGTCGAGGAGGTGACCTCGGCGCCGGTCGGCGACCGCACGATGCGCGTCGTGTCGTCGACCATCGCCCGCACGGTGAGCTCGGCGCCGTACAGGGGCCCGTACGCGCTGTCCCCTATATAGGGCTCGATCCGCACGCGGTGCCGCAGCAGCCACCCCGGTACGGCGCCCATCAGCAGTTCCTCACGACGCCGAGCCGCAACCGGCAGGCGAGCCGCGGCGACCGCAGCAGCGTCCACACGCGCGGCGGAATATCCTCGCCCGACGTGGCCTGCCCGGCCGCCGCGCGCGTGAGCGACACCGACCCGATCGACACCGACCCCACCGTCGCCGACGTCCCCAGGTCGTCACCCTGCTCCTCCCACCACCGCACGAGCGCGCACGTGGCGGCAGCGAACGCGGCGGTCACGGCGGGGTCGGTGGGATCGCCGGACGCGTCGACGTCGTACACGGCGGTCAGCAGCACCGCCGCGTCGAGGACGCCGGACGCGTCGGCGAGCAGCCGCGCGGCGTCGGCCGGCAGCGGTAGCTGCTCGCTCGGCCACGCCGCCGCCAGGTCCACCACGGTCGCGTACGCCACCGCTCACACCCCCGGTACATCCACGAGCAGGGCCGTCACCAGGGCGTCGGCCCCGGTGTAGTCGATGTGCACCATGCCGTCGGCCTGGCGGAACTCGCTGCCGAACGGGCCGAACAGGCGCCACCCGGCGGCGGGTACGGTGCCGGACGCGTCGGCGACCGCGCGGCCACCTCGGCCGACCGTTGCCGCCGTGACCGCCGTGACGGTCAGGGCCGTGCTGTCGCCGTTCGCCAGGTAGAGGAGCCGGCCGCGAGCCCACGCGAACGAGGAGCCGTCGACCAGGTTCGCGGCGACGTCGGCCGCCGTCGGGTCGGTGCCGTCCTCGCTCGTGATCACGGCGGCGGTGATCAGGGTGCGGGCCATGTGGCACCTCCGTACTGCTCGGCGAGTTGGTCGCGGGTCATCGCCTCGGCCACGGCCTGGTCAACGCCACGGTGTTCGACGACGAACGCGACCCACCCGGCCTTGGCCGCCGACCGCGCGGGCGGCTCCGCGAGCAGCGGTGGATCGACCACCGGCGGCGGCGCGGTGGATGCAATCGACTCGGGCGGCCTATCTTCAAGCCGCCGCCAGGGCGACCCCGGTTCGGACAGGCGGCGTTCCATCTCCGCGGCCTCGGGACTGCCCGGAACGGGCCGCACGCTCTCGGCGAGGTATGCGCCGGAGCCACGCACGTAGGTGATCGGGTTCATGCCCATCACACCTTCAGCCCGTCCATGACGGCGTGCGCACGCTCGTTGCCGTACTTGAGGCCGACCTCGCCGTAGAGCTGGACCTGGTCGGACGCTCCGGTCTTGGACAGCGGCTCCTCGAACATCACGCCCTTGCCGGGGATGTTGAGGAACACCGGGGTGAGGTGCTCCAGCGACACTGCGGCCAAGGTGTCCTGCGGCATCTGCCGGTCCATCATGACGTTGAGCGTCCCGAAGTCGGTCACCAGCGTGGTGACGTTGACGCCGCCCACGGTGCGGCTCGTCTCGGTGAACTTGCCGAATGAGTCGGCGTAGGCCCGGGAGATGGCGCGCTTTTGGCCGCTGTTGCAGAGCAGCGTTGCGGTGGACTGCTCGCTGATGCCGCCCGAATCGTAGGCGAGCTGAAGCAGGTCGCTCACGTGGTCCGGTGTCAGCGTCGTCCCCCACGGCTTGACGTACGACAGGCCGGTCGCGGTGCCCAGGACGAGGGCGGCGCCCGCGGCTGCGGTGGAGACCTTGAAGGTGTCGGTGGAGATCTGGTCGACGTAGTAGGTGCGGCCGGCCACGATGTTGGTCGCCGCCCCGGTCGCGCGGAACACGACCTTGTCGCCGTCGACCAGGCCGTGCGCGGTCGAGGTGATCGTGTCGGTGGCGCTGGTTGCGCCGGTGACGGTGGTGCTCTTGGCGATGCGGTTGGTGGTGATCGCCTGGAGCAGGCCGCGCGTCTGCCGCGCCGTCGAGTTCGACGTGGGCTTGATGTAGGAGCCGTTGATGAAGCTGAAGTTGATGTCCAGGGCCATGGACTTCAACGCCTGCTTGACTTGCCAGTCGAGCTCGTTCGTCACCGGGTTGGTGCCGCCGGAGTGGTTGAACGGCGCGGCCTGCGGCGAGGCGACCTGGCCGGTCGCGGCCTGCTTGGTGTACGACACCGACACCTGTTCCTGGTGGATCTCCAGGACGTTGGTGACGTTGTCGCGGGCGCGGCCCTCGGCGGTCGGCGCGGTCGCGCCCTCGACGCGGGTGCGCTGCGCGGGGTTGCGCAGCTCGTACGTCTCCCACTCGAACTCGACGGCGGTCGTCATGCCGCCGCCGGTGAGACCGCCGATCGCGGACAACAGCGGGGTGTCCTCCGGCGTGAGGCCGAACAGCTCGCCGGTGTAGTTGGGAAGGTTGAACGTAGTACCCATTCCGGTGATGCCGGCCATGGTCGCTCCTCAGTGATGATCAGTTGGCTTGGGCGGCACGCTGCCGCTTGAGTCGGATCGCCAGGTCGAAGTTGCGGTCGGCCTCGGCCTTGGCGATTTGGGCGTCGAGGCCGACGGGGTTGTCGCCGGACCCACCGGACAGGTCGGCGCCGGAGCGGCCCGCGCGCGGCGGGGCGAGCTTGGCGAGCTTGCCGACAGCGGCCTTGATGGCCTTGGTGTCGACCTCGCCGTCGTCGCCGACGAACTGCCGCGTGTCGATCAGGTCGGCGGCCTCGCCTAGGTCGAGCCCGGCGGCGGCGACCGTGGCACGGAACTCGGCGGCGGCGAGCTTGGCGCCGTACCGGGCCGCGGCTGCCTGCTCGCCCCGGGCCTCGGCGTCGGTGACCGCCTTTTCCTGCTCGGTCATCGACGCCTTGCGGACCTTGTCGAGTTCCTCGGCCGCCTTGGCGTTCTCCTTGGCCTGCTTCTCCCACTCCTTGGCCTGGGCCTTCCAGTCGACCTCGGGCGCGGCAGGTGTCGCAGGAGTGGCTGCCGGGGTGGGCCCGGGCGTGGGGGCGCCTTCGGCCTGTGCGGGCCCGGGCGCGGCGGGCAGTACCGGCGGCGTGGGTGTGCTCATGGGCATCTCCTGTGCTAGTCGTACTTCATGCGACGGCGGCGCATTTCCTCCGTCACCTGCGTGGCCCGAATGGTCTTCTCGGCCATCCCGACTGGGGTGGTGCCGTGCGTGGCGCGTAGGTAGGCGAGCTCGGCGCGGAGCTGCTCGTCCGGCATCCGCTTCAGGTTGCGGCGGCTCTCCGGCTTGTAGGGCACGTCGTCGTACTTCTTGGCGTCGGCCGCCTTCTTCGCTGCGGCCTTCTTCTCGGCGGCCGTCGGCGGCGTGGGCGGTGTGGGTGTCCGCAGTGCAGGCGGGCCACCCTGGCCGCCGTGACCGGCCATCGGGCGTTCCCTCTCGGGTTTGCGCCGCAGGTCCTTGTTCTTGGTGAGTTCGCGCAGCTTGGCCTGGGTGGCACGGACCTTCGCGCGCGCGGCCTTGGCGGTGGCCTCGTCGAGCGCCCCCGCCTCGCGCTTCTTCCACTTCCTCACGGTGCGTTCGAGGGCGCGCTGCCGCTGCGTGTCCTCGTAGGTGGCGCCTGCGGGATGCGGCACCGGGCGCGGCGGGCGGGACACGCCGGGCAGGTACACGGAGACGCTGCACCTGCAATTGGGGTGGAGCAAACCCTTGGATCGGGCATCCGGGAGCGAGCCGGTGATGTCGACCTTGACCCAGGCGCCGTCCTCGGTGGCGTGCTCCAGCATCACCGTGACGGGCCGGGCCTTGCCGGTGCGCCACAGGATCTTGCCCGCCCACGGATCGCACCGCGCGCAGTGGAGCGGCTGCTCGCTGACCATCACAAGCTCCTGCCCGCCGGCGCCCAGGCGGTCGCTGTGGGCGTCGATCGCCGCGCGTCCGGTCGCCGACCTGAGCGCCATCTCGGCGTACTCCGCCATGCCCCAGGCGCGGCCTCGGCTGTCGACGAAGCGGGCGACGCCCTGGTCGACGAACCTGTTGAGCGCCTGCTGTGTGGCCGCGCGGCGGGTCTCGACGCCGAGCACCGGCGCGGCAGCTGATTGGGCAATGACTTGCCGGTACACGTCGGTTGCCTGCCGCAGAATCGAGCTGTGCACCGCCGTGGTGGTGTCGAGGACGGCGGCGGCTAGGCGGTCGACCACCGCTGCGGTCGGCAGGAGCTCGGCGGCTACGGCGGCCGGGCCGGTCGCGACCGCACCGAGCTCGGCGACGGCGGCGGCCTGCCCACGGTCGTATGCCGACGCGAGGGCCTGACGGACCGTGCCGTCGGCGTCGAGCGCCAACGAGTCGAGCACCTCCGACAGCGCACCGGACAGGCCGCGCAGCGCGGCGAGGCGGTCTTCCGCCCACGTGGGCAACCCCTCGTTCCTGACGAGCGCACCTCGGATGGCCTGGATCAGGCTGTACTCGGCCGCCCGGTACAGGTCGCCAAGCACAGTGGCGAGGTTCTCGGCGACCGCAGGCGAGACCGGCACGGGCCACCTCCCGGTCACGCGAACGTCGGGGCAGCCGGCTCGGGTTCGATCGGCTCGGCCTCGGGGTCGTCCGGCTCGGGCGGTGGGATGTCGGCGCCGACCGTCGTCGGGTCGGCGGCCATGCGGCCGGACTCGCGCAGGATTGCCGCGACCTCCTGGTCGACCTGCTCGGTGTCCCAGTCGGGATGGACCGTGCGCACGCGGATCTCGGTCGAGGCGGCCTCGGCCTGCATGAGCAGGTTCGCGGTCTCGGCCAGGGTCTTGGGATCCTCCGAGATGCTGTCCTGAAACTCGACGCGCGGGCTGTCGACGACTAGGTCGCCGCTGCGGAACCGCGTGCCTGCCTCGACGGCAAGCAGGGCCTCGACGATCCTCGCCAACTCGGCCTTCCACAGCAGGGCCTTGCGGGCGCGAGTCGTCATCGACTGCCGTTCCCGGGCGCGAATCTCGGTCGCGGTCACCGCGGCGCCGTCCCCGGTGACGCCGAACGTCGCCGCGCTGTAGCCGGCCTGCCGTACGGCCTGCTCCACCAGCGCGGTGCACGTGTCGCGGTGTTGCTGGACGCGGATCTCGAACTGCACGACCTCCAAGCCGCTGCCGTCCGACTGCCCGGGGAGCATGTCCAGGCCCGAGTAGATCTCGCGGTCCTCGAACGAGGCGCCCTGTCCGGGTCCGTTGGACTGGAGCATGTAGTTCGCGGCGATGACACGGCCCTTGCCGTTGCGGATGTCGCGCATCCACGACGACCAGGTCTCGTCGAGGCCATCGAGGATGCCCTCGATCCCTTGCAGGTCCGACTGTCCCCAGTAGGCGGCGGACGGGACGTGTCGCCAGGCCCTGGCGGGGCGGATGTTGGGGACGTACGCCGCGGTGAGGTGGTGCGGTGCGCCGGTGTCGATGACGCCGTCCGGGTTCTCCTTGGCGATGCTCGCCGTGGCGGGGTGCGCGGCGAGGTCGACGCGCTTGCCAAGGGTGTTGACGCTTCCGGCGTACAGGCCGTGCAGGATGTGGCCGCGCTCGTGGCGCTCCAGGTGCCGCAGCACGGCCTGGCCGTCGATCTGGACGACGGTCCAGAACGTGGCGGCCTGGAGGCGGCCGTACCGCAGTTCGGGAATTGCGGCGTCGGCGTGGACGGCGCCGATCCACGCGTGGTCGGCGTCGACCTGGTCGTCCCACACCACGCGTAGGTAGGCGCCGCCGAGCGCCGACGCCACCTCGCCAGCCTCAAGCAGGGTGGCGTGTAGGCCGCCCTCGATCAGTTCGTCGATGCGGGCCTGAGTGGCGGCGTCCTCGCCGGGCGCGGTGATCGAGGGCGGCTCACTGAACAACAGGTTCGAGCTGGTGCGCGCGATGTCGCCCGCGAGGGGAACGTGGAGCTTGGCGCGCCGTTCGCCGAGCGGTGACGGTTGTCCCCACCACCAGCGGGCGACCCGGCCGACCATGCCGCCGCGGTGCTGTGACGGCCGGTCTCGGGGTTCGCCGTGCACGCGGTTGGTGTAGCGGTCGGCGAGGCGGTCGGGGTCGCCGGAGTACCAGGCGTCCCAGTCGGCCAGGGCGGTCTGCACAACCGGATCGGTCGGAGGCCAGGGCTGGTCGCCACCTTCAGGCAGCGGCATTGAACACCTCCTTGGGAACGTATGGGCGCCACAGCACCTCGGTGGTCGCGAGCACGTACCGACCGCCGTCCAAGCTGTGGTCGGCGACCTTGATCGGCCGGTCGTGGCCGTCGTCGGTGGCCTTGGGATCCCACGAGTAGCCGGGCGCCTCGCCGATGAACCCGCCGCACCGGTCGGAGACGACGAGGCGGCGATCACCGAGGAGCGTCGCCGTGAGGGCGATGCCGCGAGCGACGTCGTTGTCGGCGGTCGAGTTGGTCAGGCCGTCATGGTGGAGCTGGAGCCGGAACGCCGCCGCCGCAGGGTCAACGGCGACCCACTCGGGTCGCATGTGGCCGTGCGGGGTGCGCGGTTCGTCCAACCAGGAGCGCAGGCTCTCGGAGAGTTGGCCGTTGGTCAGGCGGGTCTGGGCGTGCGCGGGATCGTGGCGCCACTCGTCGACCAGCCACAGCCGGCCCTGGGCGACGCCGAGCAGGAGCGCGGCCGACGGGTTCGTCGTGCCGTGGTCGACGCCCAGGCCGATCATGCGTTCCATCGGCGGGAGCGACGCCCACGGGACGACGTGCACCGACGGATCCCACATGTCGTAGACGGCGCCCTCGGCGGCGACCCACTCGCCGAGGATGAACCGGCGGTACCACAGGCCGGTGAACTGCCTGCGGTACCGCTCCTTGATCGCGGTCGACAGGGACGGGTTGTCGTCGAGGTCGAACTTCCACACGCGCCAGTCGGCGAGCTCACGAATGCGGTCGAGGAAGCGGCGCCGCAACCAGTGCGCCGGCGAGTCCGGGTTGGTCGTGCAGAAGATCTGCGCGCCGTCGACCGAGCAGCGGCCGAGGAGCTGCTGAAAGAAGTCCTCGGCGATGACGGTGACTTCGTCCACGTAGGCGCCGGCGCACGTCATGCCACGGAGGATCTTCTCGGCTTTGGCGTCCGAGGCGCCCAGGACGTGCACGGTGCGGCCGAGGATGGTCGCGGTCGCCGCGCCGTTGGTGTATGTCGTGAGTTTGGCGAGCGGGCCGAACAGGTCCGGATCCATCAACGGGCCGAACACGTTGCGGTTGAGGCTGTCCCTGGTGCGGCCGATCACGACGAGCTGACCGCCCCGCGGCGCGGTCGAGACGTAGATCAACCAGCGCAACAGGGACGTGACGGTCTTGCCGGAACGGATGCTGCCCTCGGCCAGGTTGACGAACGCCGTCGACTCGACGATGTAGTCGACCTGCTTGTCCGAGAGGGGTTCGGGCATCTCATCGATCATCACCGTCCCCCTCGCCGCGGCCGTGGCGCTCGCGGTGCCGGCGGATAAGGCCAGCCATGATGTCGGCGAGCATCGACCGTGCATCTTCGGCGCCGTCGCCCTGGTCGTGGACGTCGAGCTTGAGGTGTTTGTCGAGGGCGATGCCGAGGGCGGTGTACGCCTCGCGGGTCTCGCGCAGTGGTGGGAGCGTGAGCGTCACCAGCTCGGGCCCGTCGGGGCCGCGCTCGTAGTAGGAGTACGGCTCCCAGGCCCGCCGACGCAGGCGCTCTGCGTCCGTGAGGAGCGCCGACTTCAGCTCGGCTCGTTGGGCGGCGAGGTCGACCACCCGCGCGCGCGTCGCCGTTTTGGTCTTCGACCGGTCGAACGCGTCCGCGCGGCCCGCTTCTCGTGCAATGACCGTGACGGTCGAGGAGCTGACGCCGTGCGCGCGGGCGATGGCGTTCCGGCTGAGCTTCCCGGCCCGAATGTCGACCAGGATCGCGGCGCGCACGGTGTCGTCGAGGCGGGGAGGCACATGGTCACCTCCTCGCATGGGTGAGGCCCTGCGGGGAGCGCAGGGCCTCGGTGTCGCGTCGGCGTCAGTACGTCGGGCAGATGTGCTTCCGGACGGCGTCGAGGATGGCGGCCGACTTGGTCGGGCCGAATCCGCTTGGGTGGTTCGGGCTGCTGAACCGCTGCTCGACCAGGCCGATGAGCTTGCTGCGGTCCGTCGGCCAACTCTTGACCGACTGGCATTGGCTCTTGCCGCGGCTGACGGCCTTCTCTTCCTTGGCGTGGACGATGTCCGGGTCGATCGCCTTCAGCTCGGTGATGTACCGGGCCCAGGTCGCCTTGTCGGGGTCCGGCGGTAGGCCGGCGTTCTCGGCGATGGCGGCCTTCTGCTCAGGTGTGAGCGTGGACGGCGGGTCGCTGGCCTTGCCTGCGGGCGCCGTCGTGCTGACCTTCGGCGCGGCTGCCTTGGGTTCGGCTTTGTCGTCCTCCGTGCAGCCTGCGGCGGCGAAGAGCAGGGTCATGCTCGCTGCGGTGATGCCAAGTCGGGTGATGCGTCGCACTGTGCCCCCAGGTGTGGATGTCCTGGGTTAGACCGTCGGGGCGGCCGTAGGGTTGTGCGGCGGGTCGATTTGGTCGGCTGCGGCACGGAGCGCGTCGGCGACGGCGGCAGTGGTCAGGGTGACGACGCCGGTCGTTTGGTCTACGTCCAGGGTGACCGTGCCGATCATTGCTTCGCCGGCGTCGCCGACTCGCATGTAGAGCGGCAGTGTGCCGATGGTGGCGGGCATGGTTCTCCAGCCGCTGGGGGTGGGTTGGTGCGCGGACCCGTCCGCCCACGGGTCCGCGCCGTGCTGGGCGCGTCAGGGCGGGCCAAGGGGTAGCTGATGCACGAGAGCCCCGGGCCGGTGTGGGCTCGGGGCTCTCGGGGTGTTTCGGCGCATGCCGAAGTCACAAGCTGTGGATAACTCCTGAAGGGTAGGTCACGTGATCACTCGGCGCAACCACTGTTGTCGCTCCTCCCCCACGTACCGTACCGCCGCTCTACACGGTGCTGCCGCCCGCGCTGACCTGGGATGTAGGCGTAGAGCAGCGCCGACCCGGGCGGTGGGGGAGGGATGGGCGCGCCGGTGAGGAGCGGCTCGACGTCGTCGCGGTGGACGCCGCGCCGCCCGCCGACCGAACCGACTCGGACCTGTGGGCGGACCGGAACGCCGTGCGCGTCGAGGAGGTCGCGGAGCGCCTGGTCGTCGCGGTCGACCCAGTGCCGGTAGCACCGCAGGGTCGCGTACAGCTCGGCCAGGTGCACCGCGCGCCGGTGCTCACCGATGATGGCGAGCACCAGCACGAGGTACGCCTCGCTCCGCATCGCGGCGCGGGTGGGGATCGAGGTCACTGCATCCCGCGCAGCGCGAGCGCGAGGCCGCCGAGCATCAGGGTGCCCAGGATGAACCAGAGGCGGGCGGTCTTGCCCGCTTCGCTCTTGCCTGCCTTGCGCCATTGGCCGCCGATGTAGCCACCGATGCCGAACGTGAGCGCGAGGCCGACGCCGATCTGCTTTGGGTTGACGGCGCGTTCGTCGGTTGCGGTCTGGGCGAGCATCTGGCCCGCGATCTCGTTGAGGCTCATGCGCGTGCCGCCTTCTTGACTGCGGCTTCACGGGCGCGCTTCAGCGTGGTCCACACGGTGGAGCGCACCACGGGACCGTGGACGTCCTCGACGGCGGCGACGACGTCGTCGAGGGTGTCGATGCCGGCCTCGACAAGGTCCCGGACGGTGTCGGCGATGCTGGGTGAGGCGTCGTCGACATGCCTGGTGGGGGCCGTGTCGATGGTGTCGACGACATGGCGCACGGTGTCGATGTCGGTGTCGATGCCGACCGCGTCGAGCTGGTCGACGAGCTGCTCGGGGCTCGCGGTGGGCATGGTCGCGGCGGCGGCGCGAATTGCGGCGCGGATGGTCGCGGTTGCCCGGGCGGGCTGCTCGTCGACGGGTGACGGCGCGTCGGTCCGCATGGGGTCGAGGTTGTCGAGGCGGACGCCGACGGCGGCGCGCAGGGTCCGCCAGGAGCGGACCGGGAACATGCACCAGGCGATCAGCGGGACGCGCGGCAGTAGTTCGGCGACGAGGCCGCGCTCGACGAGGACGGTGTCGCGGACGTCGCGGCGGTGGAGCTCGAACAGTAGCTCGACCATGCCGGAGAGGCTGGCGAACGCGATCGCGGCCGCGATGCCGCCGATGGCGTGTCCGTGGTGGTAGTTGAGGATGCCGGCGACGCCGACGAACGCGAAAATCGAGGCCCTGGGCAGTCCCGCCCCTGTGCCTCGTTCGACGGCGCGGCGGGCGTATTCGGCGGCGAGTAGGCCGGCGGCGTCGAACATGATGCTGATGCCGTAGGCGAGGCTGGTGGGCATGCCCCAGCGGGTGAGCTGGTCGGAGATGGACCAGGCTGCGGCGGCGAGCATCATCGCGAGGACGACGAACCAGGCGAGGCGAACGATGCCGGACGATCGGCGTCGAGGCGCGGTCGTAGGGTGGGCGGTAGCCATTCGGTGATCTCCTGCGTGGATCTCGGTGGTGAGGCGTCCGGCCGGGGTTCAGAGCCCGGCCGGGCGCCGTTTGCGTTGTGGGTCAGCCGGTGTTGAGCTCGGCGTACAGGCGGTCCTGCTCGGCCTGGGTGAGCCCGGTGCCTCGGCGGCCGACCTCGGCCGCGTCGACCAGCGGGTCGCGGGTTGCGGGAGGAGCACCATGGGTGAGCGCGCGGCCGAGCGCGGCGAGGTCGTCCCACCTCCACATCGGCCGGCCCTGAATCCAGGTGGTCGCTGGCGCTTCGCAGACCTTGACGGTGCCGGTGCACTCGACGTGCGGACCGAGCTCGTGCGCCGCGTGCACGAGGAGCGGCGAGCCGCACCAGGGGCAGGGTTGGAGCAGTCGCAGGGGCCGCTCATCGCCGAGACCGAGCACGGTGATGATCTGCCGGGCGACCGGCCGGAGCGTCCTGTCCATCCACTGGGTGAGTTCGCGGCCGTTCGCGTGGTCGCCGAGCCAGGTTCGGTACCGCGCGAGGTCGGCGCACGCCGCAGGAACGGTCAGAGGGTTGCCGGTGGCGCGGCGGTACAGGGTGAGGCCGAGCCCGGACCGCACCTCGGCCTCGACGTACAGGAGGCCCTGTTCGGCGACGCGTGCGACCTGGACGGCGGACAGGTCGGCGGCGGCCGGGGACGCGCCGCGGCCGAGCGTGGACCGCTCCTGCCGTTCGATCCGGTCCCGCTCGGCGATGGCCTCGGCCAGGTGGCGTCCGATGTGGCTGGCGCGCGGGCGGCGGGTGCCGGGCATCGACGCCGCGCGCAGGTCGGCCCAGTGCTCGGCGATGATCTCGGCCGGTGTGGCGGTGTCGGTCTTCACAGCGGTCTCCTGCGGTCGTACGGTGGTGGGCCCTCCCCAGGGATGCTGGGCCCGCGCTGACCTCCACCAGCGCGGGCCCGTGGTGCGTCACCAGGCGTTGCCTAGGAGGTCGGTCTCGTCGTCGGTGTCGGTGTGGGTGGCGGCCGGTGCGTGGGCGGGCTCGGGCTCGAGGAGCGCCATGACCGACGCGACCGTGGCACGGTCGCCGCCGATCACCACCGTGACGGTGAGGCCGCGCCGGAGTAGGCCGCGCAGGAGGTCCCGCCATCCCAGGTAGACGCTGTGGCGCACGAACGGGTCGGCGAGCGGGTGCTGGAACGCGATGGTGCGGTCGTCTATGCACGTCGTGACGTGGTAGCGGTCGGTCATGCGTCGATCCACACGATGCGGGTGGCGCCGCCGTGGCCGTGGATGCGTTCGGCGTCGGTCATACGGTCCCAGGTGACGGTGGACGGGTGCTCGCCGCGCCACCGCAGCGAGGCGGTGCCGTCCGGCCACAGCACGCCGTCGGCAACGCGGCCGATGCCGGACGCTCCGGTGACGTCAACGTCGCGGTCGAGGTAGAAGCGGCGCGGTTGCTGTTCGACGAGCCGTGCGATGGGGTGGTCGTCCTCGACGGCGGGGGCTGGCTCCTCGAGGGCTTCGCGGATACGGCGAACCGCGTCGAGCACCTCGGCGGCCTCCTTGTCGTAGTCGTCGACCCACTCGGCGACGTCCGTCTCGATCCGCGCGAGTTCGACAACGACTCGTACGAGCGCGCCGGCGAGCCGGACGCGCTCCGTGTCGGGCGATAGGCCAGGTTGGTTAACAGCGTCGGCCGTGGCGCGCAACCGGGTGACGGCCTCGCCGCGGCCTGGGTCGAGCTCGTGATCTTGCGGCAGCGCCGCAATCGTGTCGGCCACGGTGCGCAGGGCGGTTGCCCATGCGGTACTCAGGTCTTCCTCGGCGCTGCGGTGGAGGGTGGCGAACATGCGGGCGTGGTCGCGGATCCACTCGACCTCGACGACAAGGCGGGGTGCGTGCTCGGCGAGCAGGCGCCGCATTGCCGGGTCTACCTCGGCGAGTTCCTCGGTGGTGGCGTTGTCGTCGTCGATGCGGGCGACGGCGGCCAGGTCGGCGCGGACCTGGTCGAGCTCGGGCGCGGTGTCGAGGCCGCAGCCGCGGCGGATGGCGGCGATGAGTTCCTCGGCACGGTCAGGGCGGATGAACACGCCGACGTCGGCGACGGTGACGGAGATGCCGCCGCCCGGGTCGTCGAGCGGCTCGATGGTGAGCTCGTCTCGGGCTTCGTCGAGGAAGTGGTACTTGGGGATGCGCTCGTTCACGTCTCGCTCCTGGTGGTGGGTGGTGCCGGGCGCCCGCAGGTGGGGCGCCCGGCAGGCGGGCTTAGAACGGGGGTTCGTTGGCGGCGTACTGCTGGCCGCCGTAGCCGCCGTTCTGCGGGGCGGGTGTGGCCCACGGGTCGTCAGGTGCGGGGCCGCCGTTCTGCTGACCGCGCGGGGGCTGCTGCCGTGCGCCGCGCTGCTGCTGTGCGCCGCCGCCGAGCGAGGCCTTGGTGACCTGAGCCGTGGCCCACTTCAGCGACGGGCCGATCTCGTCGACCTCCAGCTCCACGACGGTGCGCTTCTGGCCGTCCTTCTCGTAGGACCGCTGCTTCAGCCGGCCCTGGGCGATGACCGCGCTCCCCTTGGCGAGCGACTCCGCGATGTTCTCGGCGAGCTGCTTCCAGGCCGAGCAGCGGAGGAACAGCGCCTCGCCGTCCTTCCACTCGTTCGTCTGCCGGTCGAAGACGCGCGGGGTCGAGGCAATGGTGAAGTTGGCGACGGCGGCGCCGTTCGGGGTGAAGCGCAGTTCGGGATCGGCGGTCAGGTTGCCGATCACGGTGATGACGGTGTCTCCGGCCATGCGGGGTGTCCTCCTGGTGATGCGGGTGGTCAGGTGAGGGGGCTGCCGAACGGCGGCAGGCTCGGGTCCTCTGCGACACGCTCGGCGTATCGCAGGGCGGGGACACCGTGGCCGTAGAGCAGTACGTCGTAGCCGAGGAACCGGCCCTTGCCGTAGATGAAGGCCGCGTTCTTGGTGGTCAGGGTGTGGACGGCGACCTTGAGGAGCTCGCACCACTGCTCCCACTCGTCGAGGGAGGTTGGGTTGGTGTGGACGGACAGCGTGTTGTCGGTGCAGTCGACGCGAGTCGGATAGGGCAGGCCGGCGCGGGCCGCAGCACCGCCGAGGATGTTGCCGATCGGGTTGGTCACGAGAGGGCTCCGGTGTCGGACCGCCCGTTGCGGTCCGCGTCGACGGGCATGTACGGGGTCCACGGCCATTCGCCCTGGGTGGTCCAGCCGCCGCGGATGAATCGCGGCCAGTTGCGTTCGTCGCGGGCACCGCGCCAGGGGACGATGCGGCGGGCCCGGTCCTCCTCCGCCGAGCGGGTGTCCTCGACGGGACGCAGGCCCATGCCGAACTCGGGCCAGCGGAGCCATAGCGAGGAGCCGACGGGGGCCAGGCCGCGCGGACCGAACCCAGACGCTTTGGCTGCGTGCGCCTCCATGACGAGCGCGCATCCGGCGGTGACGCGGGCCTCGGTGAGCGCGAGCGTCACCTTTCGCGCGTGCTCCTCGCTGTTCGGGTCGCCGGTGTGCAACTGGTAGATGGGGCCGATGACGAGCAAGTCGGGCATGACGTCCTCGACGCGCCGCATAAGCCAGGCCCGGCCGTCGGCGCGGGTGAGGTCGACGCCCTCGGGGCGGCAGTGGATGTGCAACTGACCGCGCTTGACCGGGTGGTGGATGCGTTCGGCCGTGTCCATCAGGCTGCGGTACCGGCGGCGGGACTGGGCCTCGGAGTTCTCGCAGTCGAGGACCAAGACCCTCTTCGGCCCAAGTGTGTTCGGCTCCTTGCCGAACGGCAGGACGCCGGCCGCGGTCGCCACCGCGATCTGTCGCAGCAGCACCGACTTGCCGCCTCCCTCACCAGCGGTCCAGATGACGCGGTCGCCGCGCTCCAGGTAGCCGGGCAGGACCCAGTCGGGCTCGTCGTCCTCGACCTGAAGGAAGTCGTGGATGTCCTGAACGCCGACGTCTTCGCTTGCACGGCCTCGGTCGCGGACGTCGCGGGTGATGGTGACGGCGCGCTCGGCCAGGTCGTCGGATCGGCCCGCCGTGCCGTAGCCGAGCTGGGCGATCGAGATGCCCGCTCGGACGACGGCGCGCCGCAGCGACAGGGCGCGGATGCGGCGGATGTACCAGCTGGCGTCGGCGGCGGGCGGTGGGGACGCGGCCAGGGTGTGGATGTACGGCGGGCCGCCCACGCGGGCCAGGTCGCCGGCGGCCTGGAGTTCGGCGACGACGGTGTGCGCGTTGATCGACTCGCCCTGCTCGTCGAGCCGCAGCATCGCGCGGAGGACGGTCTCGTGTGCGGGTCGGTAGAGGTCGCTGGGCTGGACGGTGCGGAGCACGTCGCGAACGGCGTGACGGTAGATCAGGCAGCAGCCGAGGAGGGCCTGTTCGGCGTCGATGTCGTGCGGTTCCATGCGGTCGACGGGCGAAAGCTCGTCGGGCTGGTAGTCCTCGGGGTCGCTCATCAGAACACTCCGTTGTCGGCGTAGGTCTGGTGGATGGGTTGGCGGGCCGCAGCGCAGGCGGCGTCGGCCGCGGCCTTGTCGCGCTGCTCGGTGGCCTTGAGAACCAGGCGGTCGTACTGCTTGCGGAGCGTGGGCATCGACATGACGTTCGACTTCCAGAACGAGTCGGCCTGGCACCAGTCGATGGCCCGGATGATGCGCTCGACGCTGCGGCCGTCGAGGTCGATCAGTCGACGTGCTTCGTCACGCCACTCCTGGTTGATCCGGGGCCGTCGGCTGCCGTTGCCCTCGATGCGGTCGGCGAGGTGTTGGCACACCTGCTCGACGTCGGGGCGGGGGGAGGGAAGAGAGGTACTACTACTTACTTCAGGGACTCTTGTGGTCAGCTCCTGACCTAGGTCAGCTCCTGACCCAGCCCCCATCTGTCCGGGTTCGCCAGGTTGGGCTAGGTCAGCTCCTGACCCAGGCTGGGTCAGCTCCTGACCTAGGTCAGCTCCTGACCCAGCCCCTGTTTGGGATGAATCGCCGGTAATAGCTAGGTCAGCTCCTGACCCAGCCGGGACGTGGATCGAGTACTCGCACTGGGCGTGATCTCGCCGCGCGTCGGCCACCGACGGCGACGTGTACGCGATCCACCCGGCCTCCACCAAGGTCTTGCGGTGGGTCAAGAAGGTCCCCTTCGCCATGCCGGTCGCGGCCAACAGAACCGACTGCGCGGGCTGGTGCTCGCGGGGGATCACGCCGGTGTCGACGTCGGCCCACGTCGCGAGAGTCAGCGCCAGGAGACGCGACAGCGGAGGCAGCGCGGACCGACGTATCGCCCGCTCGAACTCGAACCTGCCTGCCACGTACGAACCTCTCGGGTGGTGCTGCTGGGACGGTGGTTGGTCCGTGGCCGGCGGGTCGGGTCGCCGCTGGGCCACGGGATCTAGTCGGTGACGGCGGTCACCGTGTCGCGCCAGGCGAGCGCCTCGCAGTCGAGGCGGTGCCGCGCCCGGGTCACCGCGACGTACGCGAGCCGCGCTTCCTCGCGGCGGATGGTGACCGCGCCCGAGCGCGGGTCCGGCTTGGGCGGACGGAAGTCGCCGTGGATTCGGACCGAGCTCCACTCGCGGCCCTTGCTGCGGTGCGCGGTCGACACGACCAGCTCGGCCTGGTCCTCGCCGACGAGCCGATCGACCGCGCCGAGGATGCGATCCGGACCGTGCTGGTCGACCAAGTCGACGAGCACGCGCATCGACCCGTCCTCCTCTTCGGCGTACTCACCGAGCTGACCCCAGGTGCCGAACCCGGACAGCTCGGGATGGTCGGTGGGCTTGCCGGCCTGGAGATCGCGGGCGGCGTAGGCAAGCATCTTGATCGGACCGCTACCGCCAACGAGGGCGGTCCGCCGGCCCGCGGCGAGGGCTTCGAGGACCACGCCCATTGCGCCCGCGTTGGTGCGGCACAGGATTGCGTCGGGGTCGGGCACGTCCTCGACGAGGGACTCGGTGGCGTCGTGACCGCGCAGCCGCAACGGACCACCGACCCAGTACAGCCACGCGTTCGCCTCGCTCGCGACCGCCGGGCCGAACCTGAACGACTGGCTCAACAACAGCTCTTCGGCGCCGGCCTTGATGAACCGGGCCAGCGCATCGCGGGCACCGCGCCACTCGTAGATCTGCTGTGCGGAATCGCCGACGACGACCCGTTGCGCGTGGTCCTGGCGCCGAATGACGTCGTATAGAACGTCGTTCGTGTCCTGCCCCTCGTCCAACATCAGGACATCGCACGCGAGCCGCGGTACCGACCTGGCCCACATCTTGAGGTAGTGGTCGTGAGTCATCCTGACCGCGCCGTCCTCGCGTTCGAGATCGGCCCAGGCCGCGCGGGCGACCGGGAGCACGAGCGCGGCGAGTTGCTCGCGGGCCTCGGCTCGGCCCAGGTTCACCACGGCCGGGAGATGGCGCGCGGTGATATCGGCGTCGGCCGAGTGGCACCATGTCTCGACGGTGTCGAGCGCAAGCCGCATGATCCGGCGCGTCGGGAACGGCACCGGGCTACCGGTGTCTGCGACGACGTGCGGCGTGGGCGCGCCGTGTTCGCGACCGAGGACGCGCATCACATCGAGCGCCTGCCCGGCCTGCAACGCGGTTTGCCGCGGCATGTTCAGCCGGGGCAAGTACTTCGGGTTGAACGCGAGGGCATGTCCCGTTTGGCACACCGCGTTCGACGGGAATGACCGTGCCAGGTCGGCCGCCGCCGCCTTGTTGTAGGCGACGGCCTGGATACGGGCGCGTCGGTCGGACTGTGCGATCAGCCGCAGCGTCGAGGTCTTGCCGCAACCGGCACCGGCCTGGATGACCAAGTCCACGCCGTCGCCGTACGTCGCAACGGCCTCGGCCTGTTCGGCGGTGGGGTCCATGCGGGGCGGCTCCTGGCGGGTGCTGGGTTGGTTGCCGGGTGCGTGGTCGTCGCAGCGAATGCCGGCCTGGTAGGGGTGGCCACCGATGCCGCACGGCCCAGTCGGGGTGCCCCACGTGCAGGCGCGAACGGCGGTCGTGGTGCTCACGCGGTGCTCGCGACCGTGCCGCCGAGCTCGGCGTACAGGGCGACGCAGGCCGCGCACGAGCAGGTCTCGCGGCGATCCGACTTCGCACCGGGCGGGGTGATCTTGGTGATCGGCCGCCCGGTCATGGTCCAGGTGGGCAACAGTTCGGGCTCCGCGACGGGCCTGTACTTGCGGCAGGTGCAGGTGCGCAGACTGTCCCGGCACTCCTCGTTCGCTGGGTGACGGGTCGGGGTGTGGCCGCACTCACAGCGGTGGATGATCAGGCTCATCGGTGGTCTCCCTGGGTGGGCCAGTACTCGATGGGCGTGTTGGCGTAGGCGTCGAGGCGGAGCTCGCAGCGCCAGCAGCACTGGCCGTCGTAGGTGTCGTGGGTGTCGGGCTGGCACATCCAGCACGTCGGGTCCGGGTCGTCGACCAGGTACGTCGGTGCCCGGTCGACGAGCTCGTCGAGGGCCATGTGGGTGTTCCATCTGCCTCGACCACCGGCGGATGACGTACTCGGCGAGCAGGCCGGCGGCGAGGCCCGCGAGGACGGCGCCGGTGATGATGACGATCAGTTCCACGAGTGGACCTCCCAGCAGACCGAGCAGCGCCAGCCGGAGCGGCGCCAAGTGCCCATGCGCGGGGTGCCCTGGCAGGTCGGGCAGTGGCCGAGGATCGGGGCGGCGGTGGGGGCCGGGCGGCCCGGGGCACGCATGCCCCGGACCACCGCCACCACGGTGCCGATCACGCCGCCTGCGGCTGCGGCGCCGCGGCCTCGTACCGGCCGAGCTCGGCCGCGCGGTCGTCGGTCGGCATCTGCTGTACCAGGGTGAGCGCGTCGAGCACGCGCCCCGCCTCCGGGACGGTGAGTTCCTTCATCGTGAGGACCGGGCGCCGGACGATGCCCGCGACGATCGCGAGGCGGCGCGCGCGCTCGCGGCTCTCGACGCCGACCGCTGCCATCGCGGTGGCGATCGCGCGGGTTTGACCCGCACTGGCGAACTGGCCCTGCTGAGGCGTGCCCCACTGGCCGGGCGTGGGCACCTCGGCACCGGGCGTGGACTGCTGCTCGGGCTGCGGCCGGGCGCCCGCGAGGTCACCGAGCCGGCCGTCGATCATCCGGTGCAGCGGGATCGTGCCGCCGTCGAGCACCGGCACCTCGCGCGCCAGGAGGCCGCCGTCGGTCGCGGTCTGCCGGCACGCGGCGAGCGCGGCCGGATCCGACCACCCGGCTCGGATCGCGTCGAGCAAGAGCGGCAACCGGTCGACCGGCGGCGCCGGTTCGACGGCGGCCTGCTCGACCGCGCGCTCCGGTGTCGGCTCCTCGGTGTGCTGCGACCGCTCCGGCTGCCGCACCGGGTCGGCCAACGGCGTCGGCGTCGGCGTCGAGGTCGCCGACTGTGCCGCCGCCGCGCGGAGCTGGTGGGCACGCTCCACAATGAACGCGCCAAGCCCCATCGGCACCCTGGTTGTCGGATGCAGCACCGCCGACGCAACGAGCTGACGGCGTGCCACCTCCGCATGCAGCTCACGTAGCCCGTCCACCGTGGCGTCGGCGGCCACCGCCCGATCCAGATACGTTGCCGGATCGGCCATCTCAGCGCCGTCGCTCAGCCACTCCAGGAGCGTGACCGCCACGCCCGCGTCGGGCCGGTTGATCACCGACCCGTTGAGCGCCGGGCACCGCGTCTTGCCGACCGAGAGGGTGTTCTCCAGGTCCATGCTGGCGACCACGTCGAACTCGTACTCCAGGCCATCGCGCTGCTCCGGCTTGGTGCCGATCTTCTCCGGCGCGGGCTTCCCGTTCTTGTTGGTCCCGATGACCCACTCGGACTTGACGCGCATCGTCACGATGACGTGCCCGGGGTAGGCCAGCAGGGCATCGATCATGTCCCGTTCGTACGGCCTGGCTTCCTTCCAACCGCCGAACCCACCGCCGGAACCCTTGCGTTGGCCGATCGCGTCGACCAGTTCGAGCATGCCGCCCCGGCCCATCCAGAAGTGGGAGAGCGAGTCGACGACGACGCAGCCGTAGCCGGCGGACCCGGCGGTGGCGAGTGCGCCAATCAGGTCACGCGGGTCGTAGGTGACCATCTGCAAGGTGTCGAAGTCGAAGCCGTCGCCGCTGGATCCGCGGGCGTACTTGCTGGCCGAGCCGCGCTCGGTGTCGATGACGGCGACACGGGGCGACAGTGCGCCGGCCAGGGTCAGGGCGGTGAACGTCTTGCCGGCCCCGCTCGGGCCGTCCAGCGCGATGCGCGCCTTGCCCTGCTCGCGGGTGGCGGGGGTGAACGTGAACGTCATCGGGTGTCTCCCGGGATGTGGTCGGTGGTGTGCCAGCGGCCGTCGGCCCACCAGGCGAGGAGCCACGCCGACGGGTCGCGCCCGTCGGCGGCGTCCTCGGAGCGCAGGAGGGCGACGGTCTCGATCGAGTAGTGCCGTTCGGCGTGGCCGGGTGAGCCGTGCCGCGTAGCGCGGCCGACGTGCCCGACGACGCGGCCGGCGGCGTCGAGGTCGGCACGGTGGACGACCCCCCACGCTGCGGCAGTGGCCGGCGGGGCCGCCGCCCCCGAGATGGGGGCGGCGGTCGTGGCGGTGGGCGCGGTCACCGGCGGGCCCGCCGCAGGTCGGCGAGCGCACGCCCGACGGCCGAGCACCAGGTCGAGCACCAGTCCCGCGCGGGCTCTGACGAGGCGGGCACGTCGGTGCGGTACCAACCGGCGGCCGGGGCGTCGCCCTCGGCGGGCCGACCGCAATCCTCGGTCGGGCAGCGGTCGACGACGGGCGCCCGGTACTGGGCCGGTTTTGACTCGCCGGTCATCCCCTTGTTCCACGCCTTCGCGCTCTTGCGGGCGGCCATCAGGAGTCCTCTCCGAACATGCCGTCGATGTCGCGGCCGAGGTCCGGGTCGTGCTCCTCGGTCGCCGCGCGGCCCTCCTCGCACTCCGCCTCGTACATCTCGGCGTCGTGGATGTGGGTGTCGGCGATGAGCCGGGCGTCGTCCCAGTACGAACCGCACCGCACGTCGTCGCCGTCGATGTCGCCGCCGGACAGGTACCACCCGCGGTCGAGCCGGGTCAGGGTCCAGGTGCCGCCGTCGCGCTGGTACCTCAGATCCTCGACGCGGGTCCAGGCGGGCAAGACCTGCGCAGTCGGGACGGCCGACAGCTTGTCGAGCGGGCCGCACTTCTCGCGGAGCCGATCGAGCGACCAGATGCACAGACCAAGGCCGTCGACCAGGCGCGCCGAGGGCGGTGTGCCGTCGATCGCGCCCCAGGCCCGACCGACGCGGTCACGCCAGTAGGTCGGCGGCGTGGTGTCGGGCAGGGGGTCGGTCGGTTCGGTCGGGGCAGGCTCGACCTGAGCGGCACACGCCAGCGCACAGACGCGCAGGGACCCGCCGCCGGGCACGTAGCCGATCGCCCTGGACTCGGCCATGTACATCAGGCCGCACCGCGCGCACGCGTAGCCATCGAGCTGGGCCCGGGTCAGCCCCTCGCCGGACATCTCGCGGGAGGCGAAATCCTCGTCGGGCGCGGGGTCGCACGGGTCCGCCGGCTGCTCGACCTGCTCGATCGGCAGTACCTCGGCCGTGTCCGCGTCCCACGTTGCCGTGCGCATGCTGCCGAGCGGTCCTTGGTGGCGACCGTCGTGACCGGGCGCGAGGGCGCAGCGGGTGTAGCCGGGCCCGCCGAACTCGGCAGTGCACGCGTCGACGACGCCGACGCCGGACAGGAAGAGCGTCGCTGAGCCGTGCGCGATCTCGACACCGTAGGTCTGGCGGTCGGCCCGGCAGGATCCGAGCGTGCGGAGCTCGGCGTTGAACAGCGCCGCCCATTCGACCAAGGCCGCGTGCACCACGTCGTCGTCGGCCTTGGCGTGCGTGCCGCGCACGCTGCCGTCCTCAGCGATGTGCCACTCCAGGACGGGCAGGCTCGGGTTCAGGGCGATCGTGCCAGCGACGAGCGCTGCGGCAATGGCCTGGGACGACATCGGCCGGCCGATCGGAATCTGGATACTGTGGGTCATGTCCTGTGCCACCTATCTGTGATGGGTCGGGTGGTGCGGGCAGAGGCCGTGTCGTTGGCGAGACCGGGTGGAGCCGGTCGTCGACGGGGCGGCCTCACCCGCGAGGGTTCAGCTCGACGACGCGCGGCTTCGGCGCGGCTTGAGGTCGGGAAACTGCTGGGAGCGCCGCGATCCGCGCGGCGTGATGTCGAGCGCGGCGGCCGTAGCGAGCGGGATCGGCGAGACGGCGGGCACGATCTCGTGCAGACGCCCGATCTCGACGAGGTGCTCCGGGGTGAACGACACCGAGGCGCCGAACTTGCAGTGGGGCAACCGGCTGATGTTTTCGGGCAACCACGACTTCGCGCAGTGCAGGATCGCTGTCGCCTCGTCGTAGTCGTAGAACACCGGCGGAGCGGTGGTCAGCGCTGTCACGCCGACCTCGCACGCCGGGCCTCGGCGGAGCGGCGGCCCATTGCGGCGTAGTGGGCACGGCGGGCAAGCCGAGCCGCAGCCTCACGATCCGCGGCGGACAGGGTGCCCAGCGGGTCCACCAGATTGGCGAATCGAATTGCGTTCGCAGCCCGTGCCGCAGCGGTTCGGCTCGCGCGGTCAGACGTCAATTTCCAGCTCTTTTCCGACGCCGATCGAGCTCGCGCAGTGCGTTGTTCCGGGGTCATCTGCCTCTCCTTTCTGGTCGCTCACGCACATGTTCGTGAGTGTTGAGGGCGGCAAAAGGTCAACGATTTGGACATGAAGGGCCGTGGCGATCTGGTCGGCCTCGTCCTCGGCGAGCCGCGGGCGCTTACCCGTCATGAGGCCGTGGATCTTGCTGTGGGACATTCCGACCTGATCAGCCAGGGATCGCGTGCTGTGGCCTACCAGGCGGGTCGGCTTGGACATTGCTTCACGCACCCGATTCGGGTCCAGAAGCAACTCGGGGGTATCCAATGTCTTCTCCGCTCACGCTCACGTTCGTGAGCAATCTAAGCACAGCGTTGACGGCCTGTCTACGCTGACCCCCTGCGGCTGGAATTCGCTGTGGCGTGCGGGCGACTTTTCAGCCCCCGCTGTTCGCCCACGCTCATGAGCGTAGACACTGTGTACACACTCGCCGTATGAAAGGGGTGCACCACATGGGCGCCATCGACGTGGACGACTCGGCGCTGAGCCGGCTGCTGAGCGAGAACATCGGCAAGGGGCTCCGGGTTTCGAGTCAAAGAGCCTTCGTGGAACGGGCTATCGATCCGGACTCGAAGTACCAGGTGCCAGCCGGGCTCGTCGCCAAGATCATGAACCGCACTGGCCGCGTTCATCCGACGCCGGCCCTGATCTCGGCCATCGCAGCTGGGCTCGATCTGCCGCGGGCCGTAGTGGAGGCTGCGGCGCTACGCCAGTACATCGGCATTGAGGTCAGTCGGGTGGCTGGACAGGATGTCTACCACGCGCCCGGAATGACGGTTGAGGACATGCCACTGACGCAAGCTGTGATCGAACGTGAGACCGATGTGACTGATGTGACTAATGAGTCGAACGACGAGTAACTGATCAATCACGTAAATGATCTCTATGTGTTTCAGCGGTGTGTCTTAGAGCGACGCGGCGTATGGTGATCCAACCTCACGGGCGTTCGCACGGGCGTTCGACCAGGGATGTTTGGTCGAATCTCGACGGCAAGAGGAGGGGGAGCGCTTGATCAACCGTCCCGTTCGGCTCCAGATAGAGACACTCGATCACGGCGTTTACGTCGTCCCCATCGACCGACCAACCGAGCGCGTGCTCGTGGTACCCGATGGGGACATAACCCCAGAATTGGCTACAGCTCTGAGTGATGCCTTCACCGCTGTATTGCAGAAGGCTGCCGACGAGCGGAACAGCACCAACTAGCTGATCAGCAGTCGCAGTTGAGGGGTTCCGATCCCACTCAGTGTCGCCTCGACGGCCGCGAGCATCGCGTCATCGATGTCGGGCAGCAGATGCCCATATGTGTCCACGGTGGTCTGGATCGACTCGTGGCCGAGGCGGCGTTGAATCGCTGGCAGAGGAGTGCCCGCAGCGATCAGCGCGGCGACCGCCGAGTGCCGTAGGTCGTGCGGCGTCGGATCCTTGTCCAAGCCGAGCGCGGTGGCCTTCTTTACTGCACGCTCCCACCGATCGCCGAACGAGGAGTAGTGCAGCCTGTTGCCGGCATCGTCGACCAGGAGCAGAGCCTTCTTCCCCTTGCCTTGGCCGAGCTCGTCGAGCGCGTCCACGACGGTCGGTGTGATTGTCAGGGTCCGTCGGCTCTTCTTCGACTTCGGCGCACCCATGTAATAGGTGCCGTCATCGCGTCGTTTCCAGGCTCGCTGTACTCGCACGGCGGGCCGCGTGCCCAGGCGCACCAGGTCTTGCGGTTGCAGCGCCGTCAGCTCACCGTAGCGAACCGCGGTTCCGTAGGCGATCGTTGCCGCGAGCTGGTCCGTCCGGCGGCTGAAGCAGGAGATGAGGAGAGCGACCTCATCGGGCGTCAGGAAGCATTGCTCGTCCTCGATCTCGTCATCGACGCGAGGAAGGTTGATGCCGACACAGGGGTTGCGTGTGCGGATCTGCGGGTCATGGTCGACAGCGGCCTGAAGGATCGACGACAACAGGCCGTGCAGGTTGCGGACCGTTTTCGGGCTGAGACGGCGGTACTTGGTGTTGCCCTCCGCGTCTTTCCCCTTGGGGTACGTGGACCTCTCCAGGTTGTTGACCCACAGCCGCACGGCCTCGCTGTCGATCTCGTCGTTCACTCGGACGTTGGCGTCGCCGAACGTCGGGTACATCCACGCCGCGACATCGCGCATGTAATCCGCGCGCGTTCGCGACTCGACGCCGGTTCGGGAGTTGATCACCCGCGGGGCCCACTCGCGGAAGAGGATCGGCGCATCGGCGACGAGGGCTGCCGCCGACGGGTCGACGAAACCATGCCCCCGGATCCAGCCTTCGGGTTTCCGGCCGCCGTTGGCCTCGATCAGGAGTTTGAACGCCTCGGCCTGGGTGGGGGAGTCGAACGACTCGGTCGGTTGTCGGCCGTCCTCGCGCCACAGGACCACATGGGTGATTCCGCCGTCCGCGCGGGACCGTACTCGGATGCTCGCCATGTGACGGAGGGTAGAGCAACCGCACGATCGTTTGTGTTGTCTCTGCCAACAGAGATAGCCGCTCGTTCCGATCCGTTGACCCCTAGTCCCGGCTCATCCGGTCCTCTCACCAGCACGAACGCGGAATGCGCAGGTCAGGAGGGTGCCCGGAACGGGTTCGAGTCCCGCTCCGGGGACCACATGATCATGGCTCTGACCTGCGTCGGAGCCCCAAATCAAGATCCATTTCGCGGACCGGGTCCGACCCGTGTCAACGACCTCGCGGTCCATGATCATCGACAGTCACCCCCTGTAGGCCACCCAGCGCCCTTTCGCGAGGTCTCCCCGGAGGGCCGGAATCCATCAGATTCGCGATCGATGCCATCGCGAAATCGATCCCGGGGCTACCGAGGCTCACGCATCGCGTCTCGCGGCCACTGCAACGGACCCCTCCGCAACAGCTCCTCCGCAGAGCAGACCACGCACGCCGCACCCGGCGCACGGCCGCGATGGACAGCAGCCTCCCGCCGGACCGCCCCCCGCCGGACCGCCCGCTCGCCGGATCGATCGCGCGCCTCGACACCCTGCGACGAGCAGGCGTGACGACTTCCGCCGCCTCCGGCGCGTCGGGCGCGGTTCAGGTCCCGCTCCGGGAGGACCGGAACAAGCGGTCGACCTGCACGAACAGGCGCGCCCCCACCACCTCGCGGCGACGGGCTCGGGCGGCCTGTGTCGGTTGCCGGGCTACGTTCCGAGTCCGTGGCATCCTTACCTCGTCGTGCAGCGCAGGGTGTCCCGCACATACGGCCATCGACATTGTGATGGCTGCCATCCGAACTTTGATCACCGGACGGTGACGGCGGGCACAAAACGCGTGTTCACGAACGTTGTAGGGGAAGGATGGGACCCCAAGCGCTTTACTTGGGGATTACTCTCTTAAGCCACGACCCCCACCAGGGGGCATGGAGGAGATGACATGAGGAGCAGCAACCCGGTGCTCACGCGGCGGGGGGCGTTCGAGACCGACCGGCAGCAGCCCGCCGGTCACGGAGCGCCGCAGCCCGGGCAGCACGGTACCGCCTACGACAGGCAGCAGGCGCCACTGCAGCCGATGACGCCCGAACAACTGCAGGAGATGTACCAGGCCCAGTCGGCCGGTCCGCTGCAGACGGGCCGGATGACGATCGACGACGTGGTCGCGCGCACCGCGATGACGCTGTTGACGGTCGTCGTCACCGGCGCGCTGTCGTGGGCGTTCCTGCCGTTCGAGAACTTCGGCTGGGCGGTCGGCGCCGCGCTCGCGGCGTTCGTCGTCGCGATGGTGGTGACGTTCAAGAAGGAGATCAGCCCGGCGCTCGTACTCACGTACGCCGCGCTGGAAGGTGTCTTCCTCGGCGCCATCAGCCACGCCTTCGAGTCGCAGTACAACGGCATCGTGGTGCAGGCCGTACTGGGTACCGCGTCCGTGTTCGTCGGTGTCCTGGTCGCGTACAAGTCCGGCTGGATCAAGGTCACGAGCCGCTACGCGCGGATCGGCATGGCCATCGCGATCGGCTTCGTGCTGCTCACCTTCGTCAACCTGCTCGCGATGCTGATCGTGGGCGGCGACGGCCTCGGCCTGCGCAGCGGTCCGCTTGGCATCGTCATGGGCATCCTCGGCATCCTCATCGGTGCGTTCTTCCTGTCGCTCGACTTCAACGAGATCGAGCAGCTCGCAGGGCAGGGCGTTCCGGAGAAGGAAGCCTGGCGGGCCGCGTTCGGCCTGACCGTCACCCTGGTGTGGATCTACCTGGAGGTCCTGCGTCTGCTGTCGATCCTGCGGGACTGACGCGCGGCACGTACGACGTCGTGACAGACGCGAAGTGGCGGTGCCCGAAAGGGCACCGCCACTTTTGTGTATGCGGGAGTGTGTGCGCAGGGGCGGATACGGTCAGCGCCGCAAGGATGTTCGCAGGGGTCTTCGACAGGCGAGCGACAGTGGTTCGACGGTGGGCCGGGGGATCAGCTGACCCCGCCCGGCGCGTGCCGACGACGATCGTGCTCGCGGACGATGGCCAGCGCGTGGCCGTGTCCGAGGTTGTGTTCCCCCTGGAGCCAGGACACGCGGTCCTCGAATCGGGAGAAGGCAGGACCGGCTTCGATCTCCTTGAACCAGTCGGGGAGTTCGCGGCCTGTGCAGGCCGGGACCCTCGCCACGAGGTTCCGGTGGGTCTCTTCGGAGAAGTGCAAGGACATAAGCGCCTCCGGTGAGCGTTCCGTTCCCCGAGGGTGCATGACGGGCGAACGGTTGGCAAGCGGTCGGAACCCGGCCGACGTGCGGGCATCGCAGTCGGTACGCTCCGGCTATGTCGTCCCGCATCCCCACCCCGCCGGCCGGGAAACCGTCCGTTGCCCTCAGGGTTGACGTCAGTGCGTTCACGAAGGAGTCGGGGGCCGTCGCCGATCGGCTTCGCCACCTGTCCGAGGCGCGCCTCAAGGCGCCGCTGACGGCTCGTCAGGAGACCTCGCCGAGCCGGGCTCGGGCGGGGCTCGAACTCGCCCAGTGCCTGGCCGATCTCGCCGCCGCGGTGGAGGGCGAACCGCTGCGCGAGGTGCCCGATCTCGGCGTCTTCGTGGTCGGCGATCAGGTCGCGGTGACCTCGGGTGACCTGGCCCGGGCGCTGGCGCCGTTGCCCGCGGATCACGTGCTGATCATGCAGGACGGCGAACGGGAAACCGCCGGCGACCTCGTGCGCAGGGCACGCGAGGTGGTCAAGGTGCTGTCGGCGGCGATCTGATCCGGCCGCAGAGTCGGACGGGAGGATCTAGGCCGGCGGGCGTACGTACACGCGGTCGACGAGCGCGTAGGCGGTGGACTCGTCGATGCCGAAGGTGAGCGCGTAGCCGCCGCCGATCTCGGAGGTGCCGAGCAGGCGCACCGCCCGGCCCATCGACAGGGCCATGTCTATCAGCGACGTGGCCTCGGGGTCGCCGGGCATGACCACCAGCGAGCTGCCGTCGGCGAAGTCGAGTACGTCCAGGCCGCCGGTGCCGCCGCCGGGGGAGCCGTAGCGCACGCGCGTGACGGGGGTCGCCCCTGCGGCGAGGCCGGTGAGGTACTCGCCGGTGAGGTGGGTCGGCAGGAGCGGGGTGAGGTTCTCCGACGGGTGCGGGCGGCGGCCGTCCGGGCCCTGCTCGCCGTCGTCGGTGGATCGCGTGCTGCCGTCGTCGAAGTAGCCGGGGCGGGGCGCGCGGGGCACGGTCATCGGTGGCCGCTCGTGCTCGTGGCCGCGAAACAGGTGGTCCACGAACGCCTGGTCCCAGATCTCCGCGGACCCGCGGGTCCGTCGACGGGCCACCCGCCGGACGACGGCGGTCACCGCGACGGCGCACGCGGCGGTGACGAGGACGGGGACGATGTACGCGTTCGGCATGACTTGATCCGCAACCCTTTGGACAACCCGAGGACACTCTCCCCTCCAGGGTCGCGCCCTCCGGCGGTTGCCGCCAGAGCGTGACGTCCCGACTCGACGGGACCTCGGGATTCGACCCGGTTGGTGACCGCGGGGGTGGGGTGGGTGACTGTACCGGCCGACCCGAGGGCACCGCGTCGGCGGCCGGCGGAGCACGCGCGAAGCCCGCCCGGCAGCCGGGCGGGCTTCGCGTGGATCGGCGGGTGAGGCCGGGTCAGCTCAGGCGTTCGAGGACCATCGCCATGCCCATGCCGCCACCGACGCACATGGTCTCCAGGCCCCACTGCTTGTCGTGCCACTGCAGCGAGTTGATCAGCGTGCTGGTGATGCGCGCGCCGGTCATCCCGAACGGGTGGCCGATCGCGATCGCGCCGCCGTTGACGTTGACCTTGTCCAGGTCG
>NZ_WWJX01001127.1 GCF_009865215.1 Streptomyces sp. SID3343
CCGCCCCCGAGCCGGTCACCGCCGCCGGTGGCAGGCCCGCGCCCCCCGCCCGCCCCGCCGCGAAGCCCTCGCCCGCCGAATGACCCGCGTCCGGCTCAGTCCCGATCGCACACGAAGATCGCCGTGCCCGGGAACAGCCGCCCGCGCAGCGGACTCCACCCGCCCCACACCGATTCGAGGTCGTCGGGCCACTCGGGCTCGACGAGGTCGGTGAGCCGGAATCCGGCGCCGACCACCTCGCGTACCCGGTCGCCGAGCGTGCGGTGCTGCTCGACGTAGGTGGCCCGACCGGTGTGGTCCTGTTCGACGTAGGGCGTCGTGTCGAAGTACGACGTGGCCGCGGTCAGTCCCTCCGGCCCCGGCTCGTCGGGAAACGCCCAACGGATCGGATGGGTGATCGAGAAGACCCACCGCCCGCCGGGCCGCAAAACCCGATACACCTCGCGCATGATGCCCGCGCCGTCCGGGCTGAACGGCAGCGCGCCGTACGCCGAGAACGCGAGGTCGAAGCTCGCGTCGGCGAACGGCAGGCGCGCCGCGTCGGCCTGGACGACCGGCACTCGGGTGTCGTGCTCGGCGTCCAGCCGCAGCGAGTGCTGGAGTTGGCGGATGGACAGGTCGAGTGCGATCGGGTGCGCGCCGCGCGCGAGCAGCCGGCGCGAGCACTGCGCCGCGCCCGCGCCGACCTCCAGCACGCTGCGCCCCTCGACCTCGCCCAGCAGGTGCGCGCGGTCCTCGTCGAGTCCCTCCGGGCACCACACGAACCGCGCGTCGCCGAGGAAATCGCCGTGTTCGACCTGATACTCGTCGGCGTTGGCGTCCCACCAGTGGCGTCCGGCGCGCACGCTCTCCACGATGCCGACTTTGCGTCGTACCGCGTCGTCGTCGAGGTCGTCGTCGTCGACGTACGGTGCGGACAGTGACGAGTGCCGGCCGTACGGGATGGGGTTGTTCACGGGTCTCCAGAGACTGCGGCGGGCACGGACGCGCGTAGGGTACTCCCTTCGGGGCGTCCCGCTTGACCCCATGCATCCGGTGCGCGTTGACCGCACCCGGTCGGCCCCGTATGCTGCAAGTTGCGCCGCGGGCCTGCGTGAACTCAGACGGAGCAGGTCGCGCTCACCTTTGTCGATCCCACGCCATCCTCTTGCATGGTCGTAGGCGTACGGGGGCGAAACCGGGTCCTGAAGCGTGCTTGAAAACGACTTCTGTCCGTACCCGGAGCCCTAACCCACATGACGAGCAGCACCGAGGCCACGCCCAGCACCACCCCGCAGGTGGCGGTCAACGACATCGGCTCCGAGGAAGACTTCCTCGCAGCGATCGATGAGACGATCAAGTACTTCAACGACGGCGACATCGTGGATGGCGTGATCGTCAAGGTCGACCGGGACGAGGTCCTGCTCGACATCGGTTACAAGACCGAAGGCGTCATCCCGTCCCGCGAGCTTTCCATCAAGCACGACGTGGACCCCCACGAGGTTGTCACCGTCGGTGACCACATCGAGGCCCTCGTTCTCCAGAAGGAGGACAAGGAAGGCCGCCTGATCCTCTCGAAGAAGCGCGCTCAGTACGAGCGGGCTTGGGGCACCATCGAGAAGATCAAGGAAGAAGACGGCATCGTCACCGGTACCGTCATCGAGGTCGTCAAGGGTGGTCTCATCCTCGACATCGGCCTCCGCGGCTTCCTTCCGGCCTCGCTGGTCGAGATGCGTCGCGTGCGTGACCTCCAGCCGTATGTGGGCAAGGAGCTCGAAGCCAAGATCATCGAGCTGGACAAGAACCGCAACAACGTGGTCCTGTCCCGCCGTGCCTGGCTCGAGCAGACCCAGTCCGAGGTGCGCCAGACGTTCCTCACGACCCTGCAGAAGGGTCAGGTCCGCACGGGCGTCGTTTCCTCGATCGTCAACTTCGGTGCGTTCGTGGACCTCGGCGGCGTCGACGGTCTCGTGCACGTCTCCGAGCTGTCCTGGAAGCACATCGACCACCCCTCCGAGGTTGTCGAGGTCGGCCAGGAAGTCACCGTCGAGGTTCTCGACGTCGACATGGACCGCGAGCGTGTCTCCCTGTCGCTGAAGGCGACGCAGGAAGACCCGTGGCAGCAGTTCGCCCGCACGCACCAGATCGGCCAGGTCGTTCCCGGCAAGGTCACCAAGCTGGTCCCGTTCGGCGCGTTCGTCCGTGTGGACGAGGGGATCGAGGGCCTGGTCCACATCTCCGAGCTGGCCGAGCGCCACGTGGAGATCCCGGAGCAGGTCGTCCAGGTCGGCGACGAGATCTTCGTCAAGGTCATCGACATCGACCTGGAGCGTCGCCGCATCAGCCTCTCGCTGAAGCAGGCCAACGAGGCGTTCGGTGCCGACCCGGCCACGGCCGAGTTCGACCCGACTCTCTACGGCATGGCCGCGACGTACGACGACTCGGGCAACTACATCTACCCCGAGGGCTTCGACCCCGAGACCAACGACTGGCTCGAGGGCTTCGACAAGCAGCGCGAGGAGTGGGAGAAGCAGTACGCCGACGCCCAGACGCGCTTCGAGTCGCACCAGCAGCAGGTCGTCAAGGCCCGCGAGGCCGAGGCCGAGGCCGTTGCCGGCGAAGCCGCGGGTGCCTACTCCTCGGGCGGTGACGTCGAGGTCGAGGACGACACCACCGGTGGCGCCCTGGCGTCCGACGAGGCTCTCGCCGCGCTGCGCGAGAAGCTGGCCGGCGGCCAGAGCTGATCTCCGCTCTCGCACCCGAGGCGGTTTCGCTCGTCGATGTGGTCCGCGCTGGGACCTAGGCGGATCGAAAGGCTCCACCACCCTTCGGGGTGGTGGAGCCTTTCGGCTTTTCCACCGGCGGGCGCCCGGTCCCACTAGGGTCGAAGTCGTTCGCACGGGCAGCCGGGGGAGGGCGCGGCGTGTACGTATCGGCCGGTCGTCCACACCTGTCGAGTCCGCGGTCCGAGGTCGCCGCCGGGCGTGGCGCGGTGGTCACCGGCAACGTGGTCGCGCTGGGCATGGTCAGTCTGGTCACCGACGTCTCGTCCGAGATGGTCACCGCGGTGCTGCCGGTCTACCTGGTCACCGGGCTGGGTCTGACGATGCTTCAGTTCGGCTTCCTGGACGGGCTCTACTCCGGCGTGACGGTGTTCCTGCGGCTGGTCGGCGGGCACCTCGCGGACCGGTTCTCGGCGCGCAAGCGGGTTGCCGGGGTCGGCTACGCGATGTCCGCGGTCGCCAAGCTGGGGTTGCCGCTCGCAGGGGCCTCGGTGCCCGGGATCGGCGCGGTGCTCGCGGCGGATCGGGCGGGCAAGGGGCTGCGGACGGCGCCGCGTGACGCGTTGATCTCGCTCTCCAGTACGCCCCAGGCGCAGGGCCGCGCGTTCGGGGTCCATCGCGCGCTCGACACGATCGGGGCGTTCGTCGGGCCGCTGGTGGCGTTCGTGATCCTCGCGGCGGTGGGGACCGCCTACGACGCGGTGTTCGTGGTGAGCTTCTGTGTCGGGCTGGTCGGTGTCGCGATGCTCGTGTTGTTCGTGCGCGACCACCGCGACCCGCTCGACACCGACAAGGTCGGGTGGCGCGACGCCCTTCGGTTGTTGCGGGATCGGCCCTACCGCAGGCTGTGCGTGGTCGCGGCGTTGCTGGGCCTGGTGTCGGTGAGCGACGCGTTCGTGTATCTGCTGCTGCAGCACCGGCTCGACCTCGCGCCGCACCGGTTCCCGCTGCTGCCGCTGGGCACGGCCGGGGTGTACCTGGTCCTGGCGATACCGATCGGGCGGCTCGCGGATCGCGTCGGGCGGCGGCGGGTGTTCCTGGCCGGGCACGTCGCGCTGCTGGGGGTGTACGTGCTGGTGGGCGGTCCGGTCGGCGGGACGGTGTTGCTGGTGGCGGTGCTCGCGTTGCACGGGGTGTTCTACGCGGCGACCGACGGGGTGTTGTCGGCGGCGGCCGGGGCGCGGCTGCCGGCGGCGGGGCGCGCGGGCGGGCTCGCGGTGGTGCAGACGGGGCAGGCGACGGGGCGGTTCGCGTCGTCGATGATCTTCGGCGCGCTGTGGACCGCGTGGGGGCCGCAGGCCGCGATCCGGGTGCTTGCGGTGGCCCTCGCGGTGGGGGTGGCGGTGTCGATGTGGGCGCTCGCGGATCGGCGGACGAGGGTGCCCGATGGCGGTTGAGGCGCCCGTGGAACCCGCGGTCACCAAGCGGCGGATGCTGGTGTTCGGTCTGGTGCTGGCCCTGCTGGCGAGCGTGGCGATCGGATACACCCGGTACGCGATCCGGCGCGAGGACCACAAACTGCACGGCGGCGGCGGCACCGCGCCCGGCCCGGTGGCGTTGACCCTGGACGGCGGGCCGCGGCTGCTGTTTCGCAGCACCGAGTCGGGGCCCGGCTACGGACACCTGGCCACCGTCGCGGCGGCCGACCCGGGCGGGCCGCGGCTGGTGGGGGAGCGCTCGTGCGAGCGGGTGTACGCGGCGGGCGGCACGGCGGTGTGCCTGACCGTCGAGGGCGGGGTGCTGCGGCACAACGTGGCGCTGATCCTGGACGGGCAACTGCGCCAGGTCAGGCGGGTCGAGCTGGAGGGCACGCCCAACCGGGCGCGGGTGTCGGCGTCGGGGCGGATGGCGTCGTGGACGGTGTTCGTCTACGGCGACTCGTACGCGGCGGCCACCTTCTCCACCCGTACCTCGATCCTGGACACCGGCACCGGTGAACTCGTCGCGAGTCTGGAGGACTTCACCACCACCCGCGACGGCAAGGAACTCAAGGCCCCCGACCGCAACTTCTGGGGGGTGACGTTCACGGCCGACGACAACGTGTTCTACGCGACGCTGTCGCCGGTCACGACGGGGCGCACGTATCTGGTGCGCGGGGACGTGCGGGCGCGCACGATGACGGTGCTGCGGGAGAACGTCGAGTGTCCCTCGATCTCCCCCGACGGGACGCGGCTGGTGTTCAAGAAGAAGGTGTCGCAGAGCACACGCAACCCGTGGCGGCTGCACGTGCTCGACCTCGCGACGATGGTCGAGACGCCGCTCGCGGAGACGCGCAGCGTCGACGACCAGGCGGTGTGGACCGACGATCACACCATCGCGTACGGCCTCCCCGGCGGGTCGGGCGCGGCGACCGACGTGTGGTCGGTACCGGCCGACGGCAGTGGTGCGCCGGCGCGGATCGTGGCCGGCGGGTTCTCCCCGACGCCGCTGCGCTGACCGCCGGGACGGGGCCGCCCGCGGTTCTGGTTCGAACTCGTGGCGAGCCGGGCGTTGTGCCCGTCAGGGATCACTCGCGCATCGAGCCGGCATCGCATCGGCGGCGGGTGTGCCACAGTTCCGTCACGAACGCCCCGTTGGGTTACGTCAGTCGCACCCGTTTGGCAGGTTCGGATGCGACGAAAGGCCCGGTGGGGGTACTCCGGGTCGCTCGCCGTTGGGGACCTGCCACGGGAGACGCGGCTCGGGGGCCGTTCACGGTTCGCGTACTCTGATCCATTGGTGCCCAGCGCCGGGCTTGCATGGAAGTGGCCCGTGTGGCGGTCGAACTTCGACCGCCGAGCACGTCGGCCCCCGGACTTCGGGGCAGGGCGCCCCCACGACTTGCGGTGAGGAATGAGGGTATCGATGGCCTTTGGCGGAGCGTTCGCCACCGGACAGGTGGTCAAGGCGGTCGGCTCGACCGACGTCGCCCTGTACCGCGGAGTGCGCGGACGAACCGGGCACCCGGTCGTCCAGCGCACGAGCAAGGCCCTGTCCTTCGCGGGCGAGCACGCCGGGGTCTGGCTCGCCGCGGGCATGGTCGGCGCCGCGGTCGACCG
>NZ_WWJX01001128.1 GCF_009865215.1 Streptomyces sp. SID3343
GCCCGAGGGCGTCCCCGCCCCCGACGGCACGGAGACCGGCGGCGCGGTGGCCCGGTCCGCCGAACTCACCGGTGCGCCGGGTGACCCGTCGTCCGCCCCGCATGCCACACACAACACCGTCGCGCCGACCAACGCGCCCAGCCCTGATCCCAGCCGAGCCCACATCCGTACCGCCATGCCACGCCCCCGAGTCTTCACAGCGAATCGTCGAGATCACGCCCGACCGACGCCCGTTCCCACGGCCCCGCGAGCACCGTACCCACAGCCCGGGGCGCACGGCAGCGGCGTCGTCGTCCCGACCTCCGCACGTCCCGAGCCCGCTCGCACTCCGTGGCGTTCCACCGCCATACTCGCCATCGTGCGAATTCGGCGGCGGCAACGCGATGACGAGTGGTTGACGGAGCTCAGGCGGCTGCTGTCCGCAGGGGACACCCGGGAGAGTCTGCGCCGAATCGACCTGCTTTCGGACGAACACACGGATCGGTTCAGGCGCAGCGTCGGGCAGTCCTGGGTTCATCTGTACGAAGGCGAATTCGTGGCCGCGGTCGAGGTCGTCGAGGGTTGGCTCGACGCCGCACCACCGACCGACCCTTTCTGGACGCAGATGCTCAACTACCGCGCGGACTGCACCGCCATGGGCCTGGTAGCGGGGCACATGCACCCGTCGGTGGCACTGCCGATCCTTCACGCGGAGGCGCGGTCCGAACTGATCGAGTGCACGCCCGATTCCCCCATCGCGTTCGCCCTCGATGTGTGCGAAGGACGCATTCCGCAGGCCCTCGCCCGGGCCCGCCGACGCCGACGTTTGTCATTTCACAACCCGGTCGTTGCGGCCAAGGCGCAGACCAGGATCGCCGTCTGTCTGGCGCTGTCGGGTGATCTGCCCGGGGCGGAGGAAGCCCTCGACCTGGCCACCCGGTTGTCGCCCGGACTCATCGCGATACCCATGGCCCGGTCGTGCCTCGCGACGGTGGCCACCGGATCCTCGGCTCCGCCCGCCGCCGACCCGACCGGCCCCTGACCTCGCCTCCCGGCCGCCCCCCCGGATTGCCCGGGCGACCCGGGGGGCAGTGGTAGCCGGTACGCGAAGACGGCCTCCCGTGGCGTCTCGACGAGCCGAAGGGTGCCCGCGCATGTCGGACGACCACGTCGTAGGGATCAATCCCCAGTTCACCCGCCCGGGTGAAACGCATGCCATCGACCGCTTCCGGATGCCGCTCGACGAGATGCTGCCGGAGACGGCGTATCAGGTGGTGCACGACGAGGTGATGCTCGACGGCAACGCGCGGCTCAACCTCGCGACGTTCGTCGGCACGTGGATGGACGACCACGCGACCCGCCTGTACACCGAGGCGTTCGACAAGAACATGGTCGACAAGGACGAGTATCCGCATACCGCGGCCGTCGAGGACCGCTGCTGGAAGATGCTCGCCGATCTGTGGCACGCCCCCGACCCCACCGGCACCATCGGTACGTCGACCGTCGGTTCGTCCGAAGCCTGCATGCTCGCCGGGCTTGCTCTCAAACGCCGTTGGCAGCACGCCCGTCGCGCCGCCGGCAAGCCGACCGACCGGCCCAACCTGGTGATGAGCTCGGCGGTGCAGGTGGTGTGGGAGAAGTTCGCGAACTACTGGGACGTGGAAGCTCGTTACGTACCCATCTCCGAGGAGCACAAGACCCTCGACGGCCACGACCTGGCGTCCCACGTCGACGAGAACACGATCGGCGTGGTCGCGATCCTCGGCGTCACGTACACCGGGATGTACGAGCCCGTGGCGCACATCTGCGCCGCGCTCGACGACATCCGACGCACCGTCGGACTCGACATCCCGGTCCACGTCGACGGGGCGTCGGGCGCGATGATCGCGCCCTTTCTCCAGCCGGACCTGGTCTGGGATTTTCGACTGCCGCGCGTGCACTCGATCAACACGTCGGGGCACAAGTACGGCCTGGTCTATCCCGGGCTCGGTTGGGTGGTGTGGCGCAGCAAGGACGTGCTGCCCGAGGACCTGATCTTCCGGGTCGGCTACCTGGGCGGCGACATGCCCACCCTGGCCTTGAACTTCTCCCGGCCGGGCGCTCAAGTGCTGCTTCAGTACTACCAGTTCCTGCGTCTGGGCCGGTCCGGCTTCCACGCGGTCCAAAAGGCCGCACAGGACGTCGCGCGCCATCTCGCCTCGGGCATCGACGCCTTGGACGCCTTCGACCTGTGGAACGACGGCACGGACATCCCCGTCTTCGCGTGGCGGCTCAAGGCCGACCACACCGACAACTGGACCCTGTACGACCTGTCCGACCGGCTGCGGATGAAGGGCTGGCAGGTGCCCGCCTACCGGATGCCCGACGACCTGGCGGACGTCACGGTCCAGCGGGTGGTGGTGCGCAACGGCCTGTCGATGGACATCGCACGCGACCTGCTCGACGACATCCGTACCGAGACCGAGTACCTGGACCGCCTCACCGGGCCGATGCCGACCACGCGGCACCCGTCCGGCTTCCACCACTGACCGGCGGGACCCGCTCGTCCCCGTACGGCCGACTTCGCGATGCGCCTACAGCCGGTCGTACCAGCCCGGATGGCTGTTGTGCAGGGCGGCGAGTGCGAGCAGGACGCGACCGTCGGGCAGACCGGGCGGGAGTTCGTAGGAGTCCGTGGTGCCGACGCTGCCCAGGTACTCGAAGACCCGGATGCCGTTGTGCCGCCAGATCGTGCGCATCGGCAGCCGGGGCGCCTTGCCGCCGAGGATCGCCACGGCGATCATCAGGGCCCACAGCGGCGACATCATCCACCACACGAACCAGCCGAACGTGGTCCCCTTGGCCGCGTGCAACGTCGGCCCGTGCACCGGCTCGACCAGCCACGACGTTCGCCGCATCCGCCGCACGCTGCCCTGTTCGCGGTACACCGAGGCCAAGTGCTCGCCGGCGGGCCCGCAGATGCGATAGACGGCGTACTCGGCGGTCGCGGACTCGGTGCTCACCGAGGCGATCCGGTGCCGGCGGGTGCGGTCGGCCCACAGGGTGAGGTGCCGGGACGGCGAACTGCCCATGCCGTCGGTCGACGCGGCCTCGATGTACGCGACGTCCTCGTAGTGGCGTTCGCCCTGGGGCCGAACCCGGATGATCGGCCCGACCCACGTGTGCTCGGGGACGTCCTTGGCCTCGTCGGCGTGAAGCGCGCGACGTACCTCTATTGCGGCACCCGTGCCGGTGTGAAGCGCGACGGTCAATGTCTATCCAGGGTTTCGAGGATCGGCCGGTCTGGACAGCAGAGTAGGACAGGCCGTCGACGCCGTGGGGTGCTCGTGAGCAAGAACCCCTCCAAAGCGTGCACCGATCGGGCGGAATATGCCCGCTCGATCGGTATTTGGTGACCAAATCTGCACAGTGTCAGTCGAGTTCCGGGCCTCACGCCTGTCGGGTACGAGCGGGGTGAGGGCCGAGTGCGGGTCCGGTGCGGATCCGGTGCGGGTCGCGAGCGGGCCGGACGCGCGTCGGGACCGGCGCTCCCGGCGCCGGTCCCGACCCATTGTTTCCCGTGCCTACCGCTGCTGCTGTGCGAAGTCGTCGCGGTGCTCTTCGAGCCACTGGCGGAACGTGCGGGCGGGCTTGCCGGTGATGGCCTCGGTGGCGTTCGAGACCGGCTCGGGATCGACGGCCGTCTCCCACAGGTCGAGCAGCGCGTTCGCGTAGCCCGGGTCCATCCAGCGGGTGAGCTGCTCGTACGAGCGGTCGCGGCTGACCTCGACGAACGGAATCGGGCGGCCGACCACGTCGGCCAGGATCTCGATCTGCTCGGCGAAGGACAGCGATTGCGGGCCGGTCATCTCGACGGTCTCGCCGAGCCGGCTGCCGTCGATCAGGATGCGGGCCGCGACGTCGGCGATGTCGGCCTCGTGGATCGAGGCGAGCTGGGCCTGCGGGTAGGGCAGTTCGATGGTCTCGCCGGCCAGGAGTGTGTAGCGCCATCCCTGGGCGTTGGCGGCGAAGGCGCCGGGGCGCAGCACCGTGAAGGGGATGCCGGATCCGGCGACCGCGACCTCGACCGCGTGGTGGCTCTTGGCGAGCGGGTTGGTCTCGGGGTCGGGGGCCGCGGCGGCGGACGAGGACAGCAGGACGATGTGCTCGACGTCGGCGGCCTGCATGGCCTTGACGAGGTCGGCGATGCCGGCGGCGTCGGCGTACAGGAAGACCTTGGTGACGTCGCGCAGGGCCTCGGCGGCCGTGTCGGGTCGGGCGAGGTCGAGCGGGACGGCTTCGACGCCGTCGACGGGTTCGAGTGCGCTCGGATCCTTGCTCGCGACCCGTACGGGCAGGCCGGCGGCGCGGAGAAGGGTGACGACGCCGCGGGCGACACTGCCGCGGGCGCCGGTGACGAGAGTGGTCATGACGTGCTCTTTTCCGTGTGGAGTGGGGAGTTGCGGGTGATACGCCGGCGCCGAGGTGGCATGCGCCGCGTGGATCAGCCTTCTTGGGGCCGAGCGTGGCGCGGGAGCAGGAACACCAGGGCGGCGGCGACCAGGCCGAGGCCGGCGACGGCGAGCGAACCGACGGCCATGGCGTACGAGGCGGAGTGGTGCTCGGCGAGTTGGAAGAACAAGGTGGTGATCCCGGCGACGCCGAGCGCGCCGGCGAGCTGCTGCATCGCGGACAAAGAACCGGAGGCGCTGCCGAGTTCGTGGTCGGCGACGCCGGCGAGGATCACGTCGAAGAGCGGGGCGAAGACGCCGCCCATGCCGAGTCCGACAACGAACAGCGGTGCGATGAGCGTGAGGCTCGTGGTGTCCCGACCGTAGTGCGTGACGACCGCGGCGAGCGAGAGCAGGCCGACGATGTTCACGCAGACGCCGATCAGGAGCAGCCTGCGGCCGAGCTTGCCGATGAGCTGGAAACCCGCGATGGAAGCGACGACGATGCCGACGGCGACGGGGGCGAGGGTGAGGCCGGCGTGCAACGCGCCGTAGTTCAGGTGGATCTGGACGAACAGTGATGTCACGAGCATGAAGCCGGCGACGCCGGCGAAGAACGCGAAGCCGAAGAGCATGCCGCTCTTGTAGGCACGGTTGCTCAGGAGCGTGGACTCGATCAGCGAGTGCGGGCTGCGTCGTTCGCGCAGGACGAAGCCGGCGAAGGCGAGCAGGCCGGCGGCGAGGCAGCCGAACGTCCATGCGGGCCAGTCGTTTTCGGGGCCCTGGATGAGCGCGAAGATGGTGAGCGAGGACGCGGCGGTGAGCAGCGCGGCGGCGACGAGGTCGATGCGCACGTCGGGGTTCGGGGCGTCCTTGGGGAACCAGCGGACGGCGCCGAGGACGGCGGCGAGGCCGAGCGGGACGTTGAGCAGGAAGATCATCCGCCAGCCGGTGCCGAACAGGTCGAGATGGATGAGCGCGCCGGCGAGGATCGGGCCGCCGACGGCGGAGAGGCCGATGACGGGGCCGAACGCGCTGAACGCCTTGCCGATCTCGTCGGCGGGGAAGACGGCCTTGAGGATGCCGAGTCCCTGCGGGATGAGCAAGGCGCCGAAGGCGCCCTGGGCGATGCGGGCGGCGACGAGAACGTCGGGCGACGGGGACAGCGCGCAGGCCAGGGACGCGAGGGCGAAGCCGCCCGCGCCCAGCAGGAACAATCGCCGTCTTCCCCAGCGATCGCCGAGGCGTCCGCCGACGACGAGCAGTACGCCGAACGCGAGCGTGTAGCCGGAGGCGAGCCACTGGAGCAACGCGGCGCCGCCGCCGATGCTGTCGCGGACGGACGGGCCGGCGACGTTGGTGACGGTGCTGTCGAGCATGTCCATCACCTCGGCGACCATCACGATCGCGAGGATGCGCCAACGCCAGTCGTGGGCGGGAGACTTGGGAGCAGGGGACTTGGGAGCAGGGGACTTTGGCGCAGAGGACGTGAGGGCCGGCGTCTCGGCAGGGGTCTGGGCGGCGGCTGCGGTGGGGGCTGCGGGAGATGCGGTGGACATCGGGGGCTCCTTCGTTGGTGAAACGGTTCGTGGGGTCTGGCGGGGCGGTAGTGGATCAGGTGGTGGTTCCGCTTCGGTTTCGCCGCCTCTTGCTCGAAGAACACTGTTCGTTACGAACACCGTACGTCGCGAACGGTGTTCGGTCAAGGCGTATACTCGCGGCATGTCGAAATCACCGAGCACGTCCCGAACGTCCGCGTCCGAACCGGTCAGCCGGCGTACCCGTCCGGCCAAGGCGGCCCTGAGCGCGGACGCGCTCGTGGCCGCGGCGCTCGCGATCCTGGACGCGGACGGGCTGGAGGCGGTCACGATGCGGCGGGTGGCGCAGGCCCTGGATACCGGTCCCGCCTCGTTGTACGTGTACGTCGCGAACCGCGACGAGTTGCTCGCACAGATCTACGACCGGGTGATGGGCGAGATCCCGCTGCCGGATGCGACACCGATCGGCGCGCCGCTCCCGAACTGGCGGGAGTTGTTGCGCGCCCTGATCCACGACGCGATCGCCGTTCTCGGCAGCCATCGCGGGATCGCGAGCGTGGCACTGGGCGACGTACCGACCGGCCCCAACGCGCTCGCGTTCGCCGAGGCGCTGCTCGGCCTACTCGCGGGCTCGGGCATCGACGACCTCACCCGCTCGCTCGCCCTGGACCTGATCAACATGCACATCACGGCAGCGGCGGTCGAGCAGTCGACGTACCACGACAAGGGCGCCCGGGGCATGACCGAGGAGAGCGCGGTCGCCGCGATGGACGAGGCCTTCGCGAAGCTGTCGCCGACGGAGTATCCGCATCTGGTGTCGATGCGGGAGGCGCTCACCCAGGGCAGCGGGGACGAGCGCGATGCGTGGGGCACGGAGGTCCTGATCAACGGAATCCTGGCCACCCCCGCGCGGGGCTCGTGGCCGCAGGGCCCTGACGGGATGCCCCCGGCCGCGCCCACACACGAGGCGTGAAGCGGGTGATCGGCGCGTGAAGCGGGCGAGCGGCCTGGCCCACCGGTGGTCGACCCGTCCGGCGAACAGGGCCTTCGGTACTGCACCTTGACGCAATCCCGCCGACCGTACCCACGCACGAGAGGCGAAGCGGGTGAGTGGCCTTGTCCGGCCGGGTCTACCGGCCCGGCGAACAAAGCGTTCAGCGTTGCACCCTGACGCAATCCCGCCGACCGCACCCACGCACGAAAGGCGAAGCAGGTGAGCGGCCATGTCCGGCCGGGTCTACCGGCCCGGCGAACAGGGCCTTCAGCGCCCCACCCTGACGCAATCCCGCCGACCGCGCCCACGCACGAGAGGCGAAGCGGGTGAGTGGCCTTGTCCGGCGGGGGCGACCGGCCCGGTGAGGGGGGCGGTCGGTGCTTCCGGTATAGCTGTGGTGATCGTTTGGTCGAACCTGCACGGGCCGGAACGTCCGTGAGCTCGACTGTGCGTGCGCCAAGCCATCGCAGGTCCGAGCTTGCACGAGCCCGAGGTGTCGCCCCCGCAGCGGTGAGGATTCGTCATGACCGGTGTGTGGTCCGTCGCGCTGCTGCTCGGCGGGATCGTGCTGCTCGGCGCGTCGGTGCAGCGGCTGACCGGGATGGGGTTCGCGCTGGTGGCCGCGCCCGGCCTGGTGCTGCTGCTCGGGCCTGCGCAGGGGGTGGTGCTGTCCAACTGCGGGTCGGGTGCGATCAGCGCGATCGGCCTGGCGGTGACGTGGCGTCAGGTCCGGCTCAAGGCGATGCTGCCGCTCGTGGCCGCGGCGGCGTGTACGGTCCCGCTGGGGACGTGGGTTGCCTCACGGCTGCCCGAACCGTGGCTGCTCGTGGGGGTGGGCACGTTGGTGTGTGTGGCCGTGCTGTTCGTGATGCGCGGCGTACGGGTGCCCGCGTTGCGGGCTCGGCGCGGCGCGGTGGCGGCCGGTGCGGCGAGCGGCTTCATGAACTCCTCGGCCGGGGTCGGCGGCCCCGCGGTGTCCCTGTTCGCGGTCAACGCGGGCTGGACCGCGGCCGAGTTCGTCCCCAACGGCCAGTTCTACGCCTTCGTCGTCAACGCCTTCTCGGTGGCCACCAAGTCCCCGCCCCACCTGAGCACCCCGGCCTGGACAATGATCGGCGTGGCCTTGGTCGCCGGCGCCGTGATCGGCCAATACCTCGCCAAACACACCTCGGAACACCAGGCCAAACGCACCGTCCTGTGGCTGGCCCTCGCCGGCGGCGCCGTCACCCTGGCCAAGGGCGTCTGGACAATCTGAAACCGGGCTGTCCCGGACCGCCCCGGGTCGGGCGCGAACCGCTTCGAGTCGCCTCACGCCACCCGAAAGGACGCCTCACCGATGCTCACCGTGACGTCGAGCCTGCCGCCCAGAGCAGCCGCGTAGGACCGAAGGGTCTCCAACTCCATGGCCTCCAGGTCTCCGCTCTCGATCTGGGACACCCGCGACTGCGACACCCCCAGCACCGCGGCGACTTCCGCTTGCGTCTTCCCCAAGGACTTGCGCAATTCCTTCAGGTGGAAACCGACGACGTAGGCGTCCGTCTCGGCCCGAGCCCGCGACAGCACGCCCGGGTCGGCCGGTTCCGGATTGACACGATGGGCCTCGGCTTTGCCGTCACGCCAGGATCGTGCGGGACTCATGGTCGTTGCTCCCATCGCTTTTCTTGCTCGTCGGGAATCAACTCTCGACCGGTTCCAGGAGACAAATCCCCCAGGGCGCGAGACAAATATAACCCACAGCTAATGTCGAGGATGTTGTTCGGGTGGGCCTGTCCAGCCGGCTACGCCGAGAGCGTGGTGTCGTGTGCGGTTGTCGGGTGGGCGGATGATCAGAATGGGGGTCATGGGAGATCTCGTCGGGTCCGGGGTGTCGTCGGCTGCTTCTCGGCCTTCGGCGGTTGGTGGTGGGGCGGTTCGTACCGCGTCCGAGCTGGAGAAGCTTCGGGGCGTGCGACGGATGAAGGTGATCGCGACCGGGTTTCTCGTGTTCGCGACGGTGGTGTACGTGCTGACGCGGTGGGCCGAGGCGCGGGGGGCCGGGGCGTGGGCCGGGTATGTCGAGGCGGCGGCCGAGGCCGGGATGGTCGGGGCGATGGCCGACTGGTTCGCGGTGACGGCGTTGTTCCGGCGGCCGCTCGGGTTGCCGATCCCGCATACCGCGATCATTCCGACCCGCAAGGACGCACTCGGCCACAACCTCGGCGAGTTCGTCGGGGAGAACTTCCTCTCCGACGCGGTGGTGCGGCAGCGGCTGAACCGGATGGAGGTCTCGCGCCGCGCGGGTGAGTGGCTCGCGGCTCCGGGGCACGCGGAGCGGGTGACCGATCAGCTCGGCGCGTTGGCGCGCGCGGCGCTGACGGTGTTGCGGGACGAGGACGTGCAGTCGGTGTTCGGCCACGCGATCACCCGGCGGATCTCCGCGCAGGCGGTCGCGCAGCCGATCGGCGAGTTGCTCGATCGGCTCGTCCGGGACGGGGCGCACCGGGGCCTGGTGGACCTGGTCGCGACCAAGGCACACGACTGGCTCGACCTGCACCGTGAGGCCGTCCTGCGCGTGGTCAACGAGGAATCGCCGGGGTGGTCGCCGAGGTTCCTCGACAAGCAGATCGCCAACAAGGTGCACCGCGAGCTGGTCCGCTTCGCGGGCGCGGTTCGTGACGACCCGTCACACCCGGCCCGGTTGGCGATCGACAACTTCCTCACCGAGGTCGCGCAGGACCTGCAACGCGACCCGGCGATGATCGCGCAGATAGAGAGCCTGCGAGACCGCACCGTCGCGCACCCGGCCGTACAGGAGTTGATCGCCTCGGTCTGGAGCGCCGCGCGGGCGATGATCGTCGAGGCCACCGAGGACCCGGACAGCGAACTCCGCGGCCGCGTCACCGCCGCCGTTCGCGCGCTGGCCGTGCGGCTCTCGTCGGACGACCGCATGCGCAACAAGGCGGACCGGTGGATCGAAGAGGCCGCGGCCTACGTGGTCACCACCTACCGCGACGAGATCACCGCCCTGATCACGGACACGGTGGGCGCCTGGGACCCCAAGGAGACCAGCCGCAAAATCGAGATCAACGTAGGCCGAGACCTCCAGTTCATCCGCATCAACGGCACCGTCGTAGGCGCCTTGGTCGGCCTGGCCATCCACACCTTCACCCGACTGCTGAGCTGACCCGCCACCGAACCACCCTGGAACCACGCGATCTCCGCGAACGCGGCGCCGAGGCAAGCGGCACAGCCGGCAGTAGGTGAGGCTGTTGAATCAAGGCATGACCGATGCGTTGTGGAGCCGGCTGTCGCAGGACGCGCGGGCCGAAGTGGATCGTCTGATCACCGAGGGACGCAACATCCAGGCGATCGTGTCGATGCGGGAGAGCGCCGGGCCGCCGACGCCGGGGATCCACGCGTGCGTCGACCTGTTGCAGTGGCGGTTCGAGGAACTGGGACTGCCCTCGGCCTGAACACGCGAACTCGCCGGCCGGCCGGGCCGCCGCCCCGCCGGCCGACGCCGACCTCCGCTACCGCGACAGGTCTTCCGCGTGGGCCTTGGCCGCCCGCAGGTCGACCTTGCCGGCAGCCGTGCGAGGGACGGCCTCGACGAAGTGGATGCGCTTGGGGGTCTTGTAGCCGGCGATCAGGGTGCGGGCGTGGGCGGTGATGGACTCCTGGGTCGGGGCGGTGCCCTCCCGGGCGACCACGAGGGCGGTGACGGCCTGGCCGAAACGGGGGTCCGGGACGCCGACCACGACCGCGTCGAAGACCTCCGGGTGGGACTTGAGGGCGCTCTCGACCTCGTCCGGGTAGACCTTCTCGCCGCCCGTGTTGATGGTCGCGCTGCCCCGGCCCAGGAGGATGATGCTGCCGTCCGGCTCCATCAGGGCGAAGTCGCCGGGCAGGACCCACCGGCGGCCGTCGGGGTCGAGGACGAACGTGGCCTTCGTCTTCTCGTCGTCGCCGTGGTAACCCAGCGGGATGTGTCCGCTGACCGCCAGCCGCCCCACCACGCCCGACCCCGGCACGATCGGCACGAGGCGCTCGTCCAGGACGGTGGTGGTGTCCGAGGACGAGAACCGGGTGGCCGCGCCCAGGGTGCCGGTCTGGCGCGAGGCCGCGCCGGTCTCGGACGCGCCGAAGCTGTCGATCACGAAGAAGCCGGCCTGCTCCAACGCCTGCCGCACCGGCGAACTCATCGCCGCCCCACCGTTGCTGATCGCCTTGAGCGAGGACAGGTCGTACGTGTCGGGGTTGGCCGCGAGCCAGTCGGCGAGCGGTCGGCCCATACCGTCGCCGACCACCGTCATCGACAGCGCCCGCTCCGCCGACGCCAACGCGAGCACCGCGTCGGGCTCGAAGCCGCGACCGGTCCACATCAGGTACGTGTTGCCCAGGTAGAACGAGTTCCACATCGACCACTGCCCGCCGCCGTGCATCATCGGCGCCAGTCCCAGCGTGGTCATCCCGGCCGATTCCCGTACCGCGTCCGCGATTTCGTCCGGCTTCTCGATCTTGGGCCGACCACTGCGCCCGGCCTGGAGGGCCGCGAAGAAGATGTCCTCGCTGCGCCACAACACACACTTGGGCATCCCGGTCGTGCCGCCCGTGTAGAGGCCGTAGACGTCGTCACCGCTGCGCGCGCCGAAGTCCCGCTCGCCCGAGGCCGCCGCCAAGGCGTCCTCGTAGCCCACCGCGTCCTCGATCGATTCGGCCGAGCCGTCCTCCAGGACCACGACATGCCGCAGAGCCGGGAAATCGGCCCGGATCGCGGCCGTCGTCGCCGCGAAGGACCGCTCGACGACCACCGCGACCATGCCGGAGTTCTCGTACAGGTAGCGCAGTTCCGCTTCCACGTAGCGGTAGTTGATGTTGACCGGCACCACCCGCGCCTTGTAGCAGCCGATCATCGCCTCGACCCACTCCGCGCGGTTCCACGCGTGCACACCGACGAAGTCGCCGGGCTCGATCCCGGCCCCGATCAGGTGGTGCGCGAACCGGTTGGCCCGCTCGTCCAGTTGACGGTAGGTCAGACGTACCTCGCCGGCGATCAACGCCGTACGGTCCGGAATCGCGTCCACCACGATCTCGAAGAGATCGGCGAGGTTGAACGACGGGCTGACGGGCGTCATGGTCGGCTCCCACGGCGGATGAACAAGCGAACAGGCCACCCGAGCCGGGCTCGGGGAAGGTCGGGTCAACTTACCCTTGACTCGATCAAAAGAATAGGTCGTCGACAACGCCCTCACGGGCCTCACGGCCCCTCGCTCCACGGGCCGAGCCACCCGCCCCCACCATCGTCGACCCCATCCGACGAGGCTTCGGAAAGCATCCGGCACATCGGCGGATCGCCGGGTCGCTCGCCGAGGTCGGCCCCCGATGGAGACGCCGCCTCACGGCCTGCTCGCGGTCGCGGGCATCGCGTTGCTCGCCGGCGCCCAGCCGTCCGCGGGCTACGTCGCCGCGTTCCGGCTGTTCGCGACGACGGCGGCGTGGTCGTGCCGTTCGCTCACCGACGGCAAGGTCCTCGTCGCGGTCCGGGTCGCGACCATCGTGCTCGCGGGCCGGACCCTCGCCCGGGAACTGCTCGCCCGCCACGGTTCGCCGTCGCTCACCCGTGCCCATACCGCCTGCCCCGCGCCCCAATCGGCCCGGCCGGCCCGACGCCTCGACCAGAGCCCGAAGGGGCGTACGCACGACACGTGAAAGGACCCGCCGGGGGATTGCCGTCCCTGACCCGGCGGGCCCGTTCATGCCGAAGTTGTCCGATGACACATCACGTGCCCTTGAACTCCGGGGTTTTCTTTTCCGCGAAGGCCCGCGGACCGATCTTCGCGTCACCACTCATGAAGACGCGCATACCGATCTGCGATTCCAGCTTGAAAGCATCTTCCTCGGTCAACTGGTCGGTTTCACGCAGAACGCGCAGGACGGCCTGAACTGCAATCGGACCGTTGGCCGCGATCTGGTGGGCGATTTCCTTCGCCTTGTCCAGTGCCGTACCGTCCGGTACGAGGTGACCGATCAGACCCAGTTCCTTCGCTTCCGGGGCCTTGATGTGCCGGCCCGTGAGCAGCAGGTCGGCGGCAACCGTGTACGGGATCTGCCGCCGCAGGCGCACCGCGGAGCCGCCGAGCGGGAACAGGCCCCACTTGACCTCGGAGACGCCGAAGCGCGCCGACTCCCCCGCGACGCGGATGTCGGTGGCCTGCAGGATCTCGGTGCCGCCCGCGATCGCGGGGCCCTCGATCGCGGCGATCAGCGGCTTGGTGAGGGTGAAGCCCTTGAGGCACCACTTCATGACGGACATGTCCATCGCGGGCCTGCTGCCGTCGCCGCTGCCCTTGAAGGCGTCGCCGGGTGCGCGCTTGCTCATCGCCTTGAGGTCGGCGCCGGCACAGAACGCGCCGCCGGCACCGGTCAGGATGGCGACCCGGATGTCGGGGTTGTCGTTCACCTCGTCCCAGGCGGCTTCGAGGATCTCGATCATCTCGCCGGTGACCGCGTTGCGGGCCTCGGGGCGATTCATCGTGATGATCAGGACGTGGCCGTCCCGCTCGACGAGGGCGTGGGGTTCGGTCATGTTCTTCGTCTCCAGGAGGTGACGCGGGTCGGGCCCGGGCGGATCAAAAACGAAGGAAAGGCACGGGGCGGGCCCTGTCGCAGCGGGTGGGCCCGCCCCGTGGTTCGGGGGTACGGCGGGTCAGGCGAACTCGCCCGCGGGGACGGCCGCGAAGCCCGCGCCGATCCGCAGGGCCTGCTCGGTCGCGCCGCCGAGCGACAGCTCGATCTGCTTGGCGTGGTTGAAGTAGCGGTGCACGAAGTGCTCCTCGGCCACGCCCATGCCACCGTGCACGTGCACGACCGCGTGCGCGACGCGGTGGCCGCCGTCGGCCGCCCAGAACTTCGCGGTGGCGATCGCCTCGGACGCGTCCAGGCCCTCGGCCTCCTGCCACGCGGCCTGCCACGTGGTGAGCCGGATCGCCTCGACGTCGATGTACGCGTCGGCGAGCCGGTGCCCCACGGCCTGGAACGAGCCGATCGGCCGCTTGAACTGCACGCGCTCGCTCGCGTACTTCGCGCCTTCGCGCATCGCCTTCTCGGTCACCCCGAGCTGGGTCGCGCACAGCGCGAGGGTGGCGCGGTTGCGCAGCCACAGCGCCGCCTGCGCGCCGCCGAGGCGCTCGCCCGCCGCGTCGGTGAGGGTGACGAGGCCGGCCACCTCCTTGGCGGTGGTCAGTTGCGCGTCGATCCGGACGCCGGCGGCGGTCGGGTCGACCAGGAACACCGCCGGGCCCTCGTCGGTGGCGGCGGGTACGAGCAGCAGGTCGGCGACGGTCGCGGCCGGCACGCCGGTCTTGACGCCGTCGAGCCGCCAGGTGCCGTCCACGAGCGTGGCCTTGGTGGCCGGCTGTGCGGTGTCGCGCAGGAACGGCTCGGCGAGCGCGGCGGTGAGGATCCTGGTCCCCGCGATCGCGTCCGGCAGCCACGCCTGCTTCTGCTCGGCGGTGCCCAGTTCGGCGATCGCCGTCGCGGCGACCGCGATCGAGGCCCCGAACGGCACGGGCGCGAGCGTGCGCCCGACCTGCTCCAGGATCAGGCACTGCTCGAACACGCCGTAGCCGGCGCCGCCGAACTCCTCGGGCAGGCCGATCCCCAGGAGGTTCGCCTTGGCCAACTCCGCCCACAGGTCGCGGTCGAAGCGCGGCTCGCCCTGGCTCTCGACCTTCTTGTCGAGTGCGGTGAGTGCCTCGTGGGTGACCCGCTCGCCGAGGATTTGCCCCGCCAGGCCCACCAGGTCCTGCTGTTCTTCCGTGTATCCGAAGTCCATTTCACCTGTCCTTGTCAGCGTGGTGACGGCGGGTCAGCGAGGCGGTCGCGGCAGGCCCAGGCCCAGCATCGCGATCATGTCGCGCTGTACCTCGTTGGTGCCGCCACCGAAGGTGAGGATGAGCGCCGTGCGGTGCATCTTCTCCAGCCGCCCGCGCAGGAGAGCGCCCGGCGAGTCCTGCTGGACGTACGCGTCCTCGCCCATGCACTCCATGAGCAACCGGTAGGCCTCGGTGGCGAATTCGGTGCCGAAGATCTTCGTCGCCGACGCGTCGGAGGGGCCGACCTTGGTGCCGTGGTCGACCGACCAGGCGATCTTCCAGTTGACCAGCTTGAGGAACTCGACCTTGGCGTGCACCCGGCCGAGGTTGGCCTGGACGTGCTCGCGGTCGATCACGCGCGAGCCGTCGGGCAGCGTGGCCCGCTCGGCCCAGCGCCGGGTCTCGTGCAGCGCGAGCTGGATGGCCGCGGCCGAACACAGCGCCACGCGCTCGCGGTTGAGCTGACCGGTGATCAGCTTCCAGCCGCCGTTGAGCTCGCCGACCATCGCCGACGCGGGCACTCGCACGTTCTCGTAGAACGTCTGCGACGTGGTCTGGCCGCCCATGGTCTTGACCGGGGTCCACGAGAAGCCCGGCGTGTTCGTCGGCACCAGGAACATGGTCAGGCCCTTGTGCCGGGGCGCGTCGGGGTCGGTGCGCGCGGCGAGCCACACGTAGTCGGCGACGTGGATCAGCGACGTCCACATCTTCTGGCCGTTGATGATCCAGTCGTCGCCGTCGCGCACGGCCTTGGTGGTCAGCGCGGCGAGGTCGGTGCCGGCCTCGGGCTCGGAGTAGCCGATCGAGAAGTGCATGTCGCCGGCGAGGATCTTGGGCAGGAAGAAGTCGCGCTGTTCCTGCGTGCCGTACTCCATCAGGGTCGGACCGACCGTGTTGATGGTCAGGAACGGCACCGCCGCGCCGGCGAGGGTGGCCTCGTCGGTGAAGATGAGCTGCTCCAGCATGGTGCGGTCCTGGCCGCCGTACTCCTTGGGCCAGCCGATGCCCAGCCAGCCGTCCTCGCCCATCTGCTTGACGACGCGGCAGTACGCGCCGTCCTTGCCCATCAGGCTGGTCTCGCCCGCGGCCTGCTCGGCACGGATCTCGGGGGTCATGATCCGCGCGAAGTACTCGCGCAGTTCCCGCCGCAGGTCCTCCTGCTCGGGTGTGTAGGCGATGTGCACGTGGTCTCCCTGGCCGTAGAAGCGAATTGACGGCGTTGTCAGCCCCTGGGCAGGCCCAGGATGCGCTCGGCGACGACGTTGAGTTGGATCTCCCGGGTGCCGCCGCCGAGCAGGACCGCCGGCAGCGAGAGGTAGGCGGTGATCGGGTCGCCGCCGACGCCGTCGGTGTGGGTAGCGCCGGGGCCGATCAGGTCGAGCCGGGTGGTCACCACGGCCCGCTGGTGCTCGGTGACCGCGAGCTTGAGCACGCTGGACGCCGCGCCTGGATTGAGCCCGGACAGTTGTTGGAGCGTCGAGCGCAGGGTCAGCGCGCGCAGCGCGAAGTTCTCCGCCGCGTAGGCGCCCAGCCTGGCCGCGAGCGAACTCTCCAAGGTGTCAACGGCGTTGGGGCCGAGGTCGGCGATCAGCTTGCCGAGCGCCTGCATGCCGGGGCCGCCCGCGATCATCACCCGCTCGTTGGCGAGCGTGGTCCGCGCGATCCGCCACCCGGCGTTCACCTCGCCCACGACCTGGTCGTCGGCGACGAACACGTCGTCGAGGTAGACCTCGTTGAACTCGGACTGGCCGTTGGACTGCTTGAGCGGGCGGACGTCGATGCCCGGCGTGGACATGTCCACGATGAAGTAGGTGATGCCCTTGTGCTTGGGCGCGTCCTGGTCGGTGCGGGCCAGGCAGATGCCGAAGTGTGCCTCGTGGGCCTTGGAGTTCCACACCTTCTGGCCGTTGAGCCGCCAGCCGCCGTCGACCTTGGTCGCGCGGGTGGTCAGCGACGCGAGGTCGGAGCCGGCGCCGGGCTCGCTGAAGAGCTGGCACCAGACGATGTCGCCGCGCAGGGTGGCCGGCACATACGCGTCGCGCTGCGCGTCGGTGCCGTGCGACATGATCGTGGGCAGCGCGAACTCGCCGATGATCGTGCTCGGCTGGGTGAGTCCGATGCGCGCGAACTCCTGCTGGACGACCACCTGTTGGGCCGGACCGGCGGCGATGCCGTAGGGCTTGGGATAGTGCGGCGAGACGTAGCCGAACCCGGCCAGGCGCTGCCGACGGGCGGGCTCGTCCAGCGCGTTCGCCTCGGCCAGGTTCGCCGCCACGTCGGCCCGAAAGGCGGCGATGTCGCCCTCGTCCAGTTCCAGGTCGAAGCGCCGGGTCGGGCCGCCGTCGGCGCTCGTCACGGCGGCGCGGCCGAGCCGGCCGGCCCACTCCCCCGAGGGGCCGAGCCACTGGGCGAGGAAGAGCGCGCGGCGCCAGTACAGGTGGATGTCGTGTTCCCACGTGAAGCCGATGCCGCCGAGCATGGTGATGCAGTCGAGGGCGATCTCGCGGGCGAGCGGCAGGCACACCACGGCGGCCTCGGCGGCGGCGAGGGAGAGCTGCTCGTCGGCGTCGTCGGCGGTGTCGTCGGCGGCCCGGGCGGCGTCCCACGCGGCGGCGGTGGCCAGTTGCAGGCGGGTGAACAGGTTGGCGGCCTTGTGCTTGATCGCCTGGAACGAGCCGACGGCGACGCCGAACTGCTCGCGGATCTTGACGTAGGCGAGCGCGGTCTCGAAGCACCAGCGGGCCACGCCGACCGCCTCGGCGGCGGCGAGTACGGCGGCCAGGTCGCGCACCCGTTCGGTGGTGACGCCGGTGAGGACCTGGGACGCGGTGATCTCCAGGCCGCGCGTGGTCACCCGGGCGACGCCGCGCGAGAGGTCGACGGGGTCGAGCGCCTCGACGTCGATCGTGCTCTTGCCACCGGGCCCGACCACGAACCAGATCTGCTCGTCGCGGCCGGTGTCGGTGCGGGCGCCGAGCAGCAGGTAGCGCGCGCCGACCGCGCCGAGCACGGGTTCGACGGCCCCGCTGATCTCCCAGCCGACCTGGGTCTGCCGGGCGGTCAGGCTCGGGGCGACGGCGACCGCGCCGCCGGCGCCCTCGGCGAACAGCGGCAGCAGCGTCTTGGCCGCCTCGGGGCCGGCGCAGCGGGCGAGAATCGAGCTGGTCAGTACGCCGGCGAGGTAGGGGCCGGGCAGCAGCGCGCGCCCGGCTTCCTCCATCGCGACGGCGAGTTCGAGGACGCCGGCGCCCGCGCCGCCGTACTCCTCCGGCAGGTGTACGGCCGTCAGGCCCTGCCCCACCAGGGCGTCCCAACACGCGGGAAGGGCCCCGGCGGACAGTTCGTCGACGCTGCGGCGGGTGGCCTCGATCGAGGCGTGGCGAGCGGCGAAACCGGCGACCGATTCCGCGAACGCCTGGTGCTCTGTGGCGAATCCGATCGGCACTGTGTACTCCCTCACCAATACTTGTCTCGATCAAGTAAGCAGACAGGCTACCTGACCTGATCCGGGCAATGCCAGGCAACCTCGGAAAGCGGCCGGGCCTACGTCAGCTGGGGCGCGTGGACGGCAGTCCGAGCTTGCGGTGATCCCACGAGACGACGCGATCCGGGACGACTTTGATCACCACGCGCTTGTTGAGCATCATCTCGACGGCCGGGCGCATCTCCTCGGTGTACGGCGCCGCGTATCGACCGAACACGCTCACGCCCAGTTCCCAGATGCGCTCGGGCTCCTCGACCACCTCGGCCTTGCCGACGATGGAGACGCCGCGCAGTTCCTCGTAGTACTCGCCGGCCTCGACCAGGCACGTAATGGTCGGATTGCGGCGCACGTTGAGCACCTTCTGCGCGCGGGCCTTGCTTTCGAGGCCCACCTCGCCCTCCAGGAAGCCGTACCACATGCCGATCGAGTGGATGGATCCGTCGGCATTCAGCGTCGACATGGTCATCGAGTGCCGCTCGGCGAGAAACGCCGCGACCTCCTCGTCGCTCATCCGGACCCGGTCCCGCTGCTTGACGCCATGCCCCATGTGCTCGCCCACGACGAACCCCTCGCCCTCGAATTATTGATTGCCTAAGTCAAAGATTGCCACGTCCGAAGAATGATTGACAGTCCGTCAGGTCCTGCCTAGCGTCGGCGCCATGACCCGAACCGACGACTCCGAGGTCCCCGATTACCCGACCCGCCTGCGCCTGGACGGACGCGGCGTCGTCGTGCTCGGCGCCGGCCAGGGCATCGGCCGCCAGGCCACCCACGCCCTGGCCCAGGCAGGCGCGCGGGTACTGACCGTGGACCGCGACCCGGACCTGGCCCACGACATCGCCAAGGAGGTCGACGGCGTCGCGTGGTCCGGCGACGCGACCTCGCGCGCGGACGTCACCCGCCTGTGGAGCGACGTCGAACGCGACCTCGGCCGGGCCCACGCGATCGTCGACATCATCGGCATGAGCAAGTACGCCGACCTGCTCTCGACCACCGACGAGGACTGGACCTGGCACCAGGACATCGTGCTGCGCCACGCCCTGCTCGCCCTCCAACTGGGCGGCGCGCACATGGCCGCGCGCGGCGGCGGCGCGATCACCTTCGTGGCCTCGGTGTCCGGCCTGACCGGCGCCCCGATGCACGCGGCGTACGGCGCGGCCAAGGCGGGGTTGATCTCGCTGGTCCGCTCGGCGGCGGTGGAGCTGGGCCCGAGGGGCGTGCGGGTCAACGCGGTGGCTCCGGGCGTCGTCTGGACCCCGCGCGTCTCGGCCTACCTGGGCGAGTCGGGCCGCGCCGCCAACGCGGCCAACGCCCCCCTGAACGACGTCGCCCTACCGGCGGACATCGCCGGCCCCCTGCTCTTCCTCACCAGCGACCTGTCCCGCTACATCAGCGGCCAGACCCTCACCGTCGACGGGGCGGTCAGCGCCAAGTTCCCGTATCCCTTGCCGGACATGGAGGCGGCCCCGCACTGAGCGCGAGGTCGAACTCGCTCGTTCGGGTGATTCAGATCGCCGTCCGAGTTGGCAAACGCGCAGGTCGGACACCTTTCCGCCACATACGACCACATGGAGCAAGGACAAGGCCGCACCTTCGAGGGATATCCTCTTTGTACATTCACATATCCCTCATGGAGGCCCGTCATGGCCAAGACCCTCATCGACGTCGACGACGACGCCTTGGCGGAAGCCACTCGCATACTGGGCACGAGGACGAAACGCGACACGATCAACACCGCCTTGCGCGCGGTGGGCGACCGAAACCGCCGCTTGGACGCGCTGGCCGGCATGCGCAAGATGGTCGCCGACGGTCGGCTCGACTTCTCCGTCCTGGGTTACCCGGACGACCCCTCCGGCACCAACGAAGCGACCACGACGGAGACCGCGCCTTGACCAGGGAGCAGTATCTCGTCGACACGTCCGCGCTCGTCCGCTACTTCCGCGGCCAGGTCTCGGAACGCTGGGACAAGCTGATCGCCGCCGGCCGAGTCAGCCTGTGTGAGCCGGTGCGGCTCGAATTCCTGCGGGCTGCAGGCGGGCTCGGAGACTTCCTCGAAGCAGATCATCTCCTCACCGAGATGTTCCCGTACGAGTTCGTCCCCGACTCCGTATGGACCGAAAGCGCCGAGCTGCAACGCTCCTTGGCCCAACAGAGTTGGTTCCAGTGCGCGAGCGTGGTGGATCTCGCCGTCGCGGTCACCGCACGGTGGCAGGGCCTGACCGTGCTGCATCTCGACCGCGACTTCGAAGTCATCGCCAAGGTCACCGGACAGCCGGTACAGCGCGTCGACTGACTCCCCCTCCGACCTGAGAAGATGCCAACGAGGCTGATGGCATGGCGGCGAGTCGAGCGAGGAGTACGCGGTGAACGATTTTCGGCGTGTAGGGGTGGTAGGGGCCGGGCTCATGGGGTCCGGGATCGTCGAGGTCTGTGCGAAGGCCGGGCTCGACGTGTTGGTGGCGGAGACGAGTACGGCGGCGGCGGAGGCCGGGCGGGCTCGGGTGACCAAGTCGATCGACCGCGGGGTCAAGGCCGGCAAACTCGCCGAGGCCGACCGCGACGCGGCGCTCGCGCGCATCACGTATACGACCGATCTCGGTGACTTCGCGGACCGCGACATCGTGATCGAGGCCGTGGCCGAGATAGAAGAGGTCAAGACCCAGATCTTCGCGACGCTCGACAAGGTCGTCGTGCGCGAGGACGCGATCCTGGCGTCCAACACGTCGTCCATCCCGATCATGAAGCTGGGCATGGCCACCGCCCGCCCGCAACAGGTGATCGGGGTGCACTTCTTCAACCCGGTGCCGGTGCAGAAGCTCGTCGAGCTCGTGCCCTCGCTGCTCACCGACGACACCACGGCCGCCCGCGCGGAGGCGTTCGCGAGCGAGGTGCTCGGCAAGTCCGTGATCCGCTCGCAGGACCGGGCCGGGTTCGTGGTCAACTCGCTGCTCGTGCCCTATCTGCTGTCGGCGATCCGGATGTTCGAGTCCGGCTTCGCGTCGGCGGAGGACATCGACAACGGCATGGTGCTCGGCTGCGCGCACCCGATGGGCCCGCTGCGGCTGACCGACCTGATCGGCCTGGACACGATCAAGGCCGTCGCCGACAGCCTCTACGACGAGTTCAAGGAGCAGCTGTACAGCTCCCCGCCGTTGCTGCTGCGCATGGTCGACGCCGGACTGCTCGGCAAGAAGACCGGGCGCGGCTTCTTCCAGTACTGAGCCGAAGACACCGAATACACCTCAGGGCGGCTCCTCCGAACGAACCGGAGGAGCCGCCCTGACGGCGTGTCGGCAGGCTTACCGCGTACGGGCCTCGGCCTTGTCGAGCCGCGTACCGGCCGTGCCCTTCGCCGCGTCCGCGCCGTCCACCGAGCCCGCCGCGTCGCCCGTGTCGTCGCCCGTCGGGTCCGCCTTGGCGACCACGACCGCCTGGTTGCTCTGGAGCGGGACTTCCTTGATCAGCAGCACCGCGATCAGCGCGATCAACCCGAACGGGGCCGCGAACAGGAAGATGTCGCCGACCGAGTGGCCGTAGGCGCCCTCGACGATGCCGCGCGCCGGCTCCTGGAGTTCCCGGACGTTGGGGATGCCCGCGCCGCCCCCGGCCCCGGCGTGGAGGCCGCCGTCCGAGAGGTAGCCGGTGACCTTGGTCGCCATCACCGCGCCGAGCGCCGAGACGCCGACCGCGCCACCCAGGCTGCGGAAGAACGCGACGACCGAACTGGCCGCGCCCAACTGGTGCATGGGGACCGCGTTCTGCACCGCGAGCACCAGGTTCTGCTGGAGCGCGCCCACACCGACGCCGACCAGGAACATGTACACGCCGAGCACCCACAGGTTGGTGTCCGCGCGCGCCGTACCCATCAGGCACAGCCCGATCATGAGCGAGACCGCGCCCCCTACGAGGTAGCGCTTCCAGAGCCCGGTCGCGGTGATCAGCTTGCCGATCACCGTCGACGCGATCACCAGGCCGCCGATCATCGGCAGCGTCATCAGTCCCGACACCGTCGGCGACTTGCCACGCGCGATCTGGAAGTACTGGCTGAGGAAGACCGACGCGCTCATCATCGCGAGACCCACCGCGAGACTGCCGATCACGGCGAGCACGATCGTGCGTTCCTTGAACAGCCACAGCGGGATGATCGGCTCGGTCGCCCGACTCTCCACCCGGACCGCGAGTCCGAGCAGCGCGAACGCGCCGATCACCATGGCCGCGGTCTGCCACGACACCCAGTCGTAGTTGCGGCCCGCGAGCGAGACCCACACGAGCAGCAGCGAGACACCCGCGCTGATCAGCGTCGCGCCGAGGTAGTCGATCGACACCTCACGCTTGACCACCGGCAGCTTGAGCGTCTTTTGGAGAATGACCAGCGCCAGCACCGCGAACGGCACACCGACGTAGAAGCACCAGCGCCACCCGAGCCACGGGGTGTCCACGATGACGCCGCCGATCAGCGGCCCGCCCACCGTCGCCAACGCGAACGTCGCGCCCAGGTAGCCGCTGTAGCGGCCACGCTCGCGCGGCGAGATCATCGCGGCCATGACGACCTGCGCGAGCGCGGTCAGACCGCCGACGCCGATGCCCTGGATGACCCGGCAGCCGATCAGCATGCTCGTGTTCTGCGAAAGCCCGGCGAGCGCCGAACCGGCGACGTAGATCACCAGCGCGAGCTGGACCAGCAGCTTCTTGCTGGTGAGGTCCGCGAGCTTGCCCCAGATCGGCGTGGTCGCGGTCATCGCGAGCAGCGTCGCGGTCACCACCCACGTGTACGAGGTTTGGCTGCCGTGCAGATCCGAGATGATCCGCGGCAGCGCGTTCGAGACGATCGTGGACGACAGGATCGCCACGAACAGACCCAACAGGATGCCCGACAGGGCCTCCATGATCTGCCGGTGCGTCATCGGCTCCGCCGACGCCTCCGCGGCCGGTGCGTTGGTCATGCTTCCCCTTTTTCACTTCTGCTTCGTGAAGTGCTCGGCGCTTCACGAAGTCCTCTGCGCCCGGACGCGGCTTCCCCACCCCCGACACTCGTTGCTTGTTACAACCATAGCGTTCTTTGTTGCTGCAAGCAACTTTCAAGAGATGGTCAAGTCGGCGCGCCTGAGCGTGATCGCATGGTCACTCGAATAGGATGAGGAATATGGCAAAGACCCCGAAAGACACCCAGTCGGGCGGGCATATCGGCGGCGTGTCCTATCGCACGATCGGCATTGCGGTCGTCGTCGTGCTCGCGGTCTGGTTCGTGCTGGCCAACACCAAGTCGGCGACGATCCGGTTCTGGATCCCGACCGTGGCCGCGCCGATGTGGATCGTCCTGGTCGGCACCTTCGCCGCCGGCGCGTTGACCGGCTGGTGGGTGAAGGGCAACCGCGTCTGAGCGGGCCGATACCCTGGCCCCCATGCTCAGCTCCAGGCTTCGGTCGGCCCTTCCCGCGGCGAGTCTGCTGGCCGCCGGAGTGCTCTTGGCGGGGTGTTCCGGCTCACGCGAGGCCGGCGGTGGCACACCGTCCGCGGGTTCGCCCACCGGGTCCGGCACGCCGGCCGCCGACCGGGTGTGCGCCGACATCCTGCCGACCACCGCCGTCACGAGTCTGCTGCCCGCGGGGCAAGCCCTGGCGAGCACCGCCCAAGAACCGGAGGGGCACTACCCCGTACTGCGCTGCCAGGTCGCCGCCGGCGGGCAAACCTTCATCGGCTCCGCCTACCTGTTCAACATGGCCGGCAGCGAACTCGTACAACTACCCGGACTCACCTCCACGGCCTCCGCCCCGATCAGCGGCAACGCCGTCAACGATCTGTACGGAATGGCCGGCGGCGGCGACGCGTGGCTGGTGCGCGAGTGCCGGGTAGTGGGCGTGAGCGACCCGGTGGGACTGCTCGTGCGCGCCCGCACGTACGGCCCGTCCGACCCGTCCGCCCCCGACCGGCGGCAGGAACTGGCCGACATCGCGGTGGACTTGGCCAACGGCGTCGCCCAAGAGGCAGAATGCGGCGGCGACCCGACCCCACGGCCCGGCACGATCAAGCCCGCGAGCGTACCGACGCCCGTCACCGACGCGCCGATCTGCGGCATGCTCGATCCCGCCGCCCTCGGCCCGGCCGCCGCCGGC
>NZ_WWJX01001129.1 GCF_009865215.1 Streptomyces sp. SID3343
CACACGGTCGCGGCGCGGGCCACGCTGCGGATGGCCGCCGAACGGGCCGACGCGATCGCCGCCGCAGCCGGTACGTCCCGCGAGCAGGCCGAGCGCGGCGGCGCACCGATCCACTTCGACGGTGCCGACAACGCTCCGGCGGAGCGCATCCGGCCCGCCACGCCGCCGTGCGCGTACCGCCTCGCCCCGGACACCTACGAGGTCGTACAGCCGGCCCTGACCGCGCACGGCATCCGCGTCGAGCCGGACCTGCGGGTGGAAACCGCCCAATCGGCCGGTGCCCTGATCCCGTTGCTCCTCGACCCGAGGGCCCGCTTCGGCCTCGTCGCGGCCGACTCCACGACGTGCGGTTCGGACCCGTCGGACTCGTTGGATGCGTCGGCTGCGTCGGCTGCGTCGTCGGACCCGTCGGACCCGTCGGACCCGTCGGACTCGTCGGACTCGTCGGATGCGTGGGGTACTTCGGACGACTCGTACACGTGACTCCCGGAGGCTTCGAGGAGGCCGCTCCCAGCCGGAGCAGGATCTTCGCCCCGAGCCGGCCGATCGTCCCGACGAGCCCGTCCTCCGCAGTCGTCAGGCGGTGGTTCGTCGGGTGGACGGCGGCTCGGGCTCGGTCACAGCCGGTCCGGCCGACGTCCCGCTCGCCCGCGCTCCCCGTGCGGTCCAGCGCGCCCGTCTTCCCTGCGCCGCCACGCGAGTTGAGGGAACCCGTCCTTTTCCGCCGGTCGGTCGGCCGCTAGCGTCGGCGCCATGGTGGACATCGCGAGCATCCTCATACCGGTCACGACCAAGCAGTCCCGGCCTGCTCGCTCGTCCATGCGGCGCGCTCGCGTCGTCGAGTTGTCGGCCGTCGTGGCCGCAGCAGCGCTCGCCTTTGCCATGGCTCTCGGCCGGGACTCGTCGGCTGCGGAGGGTTGGCTACCGCTTGTCTGCATCGCCATCGGAATGGGTCTGCACATCTTCCTGCGCGGCGCGAACGTCGCTCGGAAGCCGTTCCGCCTGCATGGGCCGAACAACCGCTATCTGACCGCGCGCACCTGGACGGGGGTCAGGACGGTCGACCTCGCGGAGCTTCGCCGGGTCGGTAGCGGCCGCCCGTATCCCGACCCGTTGTGCCCGACGATCGACCTCGTACTGCGGGACGCCGCCGGTACCAGGGTGGCCCTGAGGGACGAATCAGACCTGGGCTTTCTCAGGGGCCGCATTGTCACGAGCACCGGTGGCTCGCGAATCCGGGTGACCCGCTTGGCCCGTGCGGACCTCGGTATCGCTCCCGCCCGTTGGTGGCGGACCGGGGCCTACACGACGTACAGCATCTTCGAGATGTGCTTTGCGGCGGGTCTGCCTTTGTGCGCCCTGTCGCTGTAGAGCACCGACCGGCAGTGGACGCCGACGATCGACCGACGACGTGGGCGGCCCGGGTCGGTAGGGGAAGGGCCTCGGGCGCCACCGTCCACTCCGTGTGTTGCGCCGCTCCACCGGGCTGCGCGGCGGGGGTTTGGCACGGTCCTGGAACCTGCCCCGCGCTCACCTGCATCCCGAGCGGGCCCGTCCGTCGGGGGTGCGCTCGCCGGACGACCGCACCCCCGCCTCCCGCACCTCCGACACCGGTCGGAGGCCCCGCAGGGGTCAGGCCGTCGTCGGCGGCGTGCTCGCGCGGCGGCGGCGGGTCGTGACGACCGCGAAGGTGCCGGCGGCGATCAGGCCGGCGCCGACCACACCCGCCGTGGCGAGGCCGACCGGGCCGGTCAGGGGCAGGCTGCCGCCGCCTCCGCCGGACTTGGCGGCGGCGTTGCCTGCGGTGGTGGCGCCGGTGGTGGTCGTGCCGGTGGCGCCGCCCGTGGTGGTGGCACCGGTGGTCGCGCCTCCTGTGGTAGCCCCTGTCGTGGCTCCCGACGTGGCTCCCGACGTGGTCGCGCCGTCCTTGAAGGTCACCTTCGTGAACGCGTCCTGGCTGCGGTCCGGCGAGCCGTGCGCGGCCATGGTCAGGATGTAGCAGTCGGTCTTGCGGCAGTCGACGTCCTTGCCGGCGCCGTCCTTGTACACGGCCTTGACGTCGGGCAGCTTCACCGAGAACGTGCCGTCGGCGTTGATCGAGTCGCTGCCCGGGGCGGGGACCGCCTTGAGCCACTTGGACGCGCCGTAGTTGCCCGCGTTGGTGGTCCAGTCCGCCGCCTTCGGGCCGAACACCACGTAGATCCCGGTGCCGCTGCCGGCCGCGTAGCCGCTGCCGGTGACCGTGATGGTCGCCCCGGCCGGGTCGATGTCGCTGCTCGGGGTCACGGTGATCTTCACCCCGCCGGCCGCCTGCGGGGCTTGCGGGGCCTTCGGGGCTTGCGGGGCCTGGAGCGCTTGAGGTGCCTGCGCCGCCGCCGGCGCGTTCGGCGCCTGGGCGGTGAGCTGCGCGGAGCGGGCCGTGCGTACGTCGCCCGCCTTGGGCGCGGCGGCGGCGAACGTCACCGCGACCTTCGCGGCCGGCCCACCGGCGGCGCTCGTCCGAATCTCGAAGGCTGGCGCGTCGGGCGCGAACGCGGTACCGACCACGAGCGGCGTCGCGATGAACCCGCCGGCGTCGGCGGTGAGCGTACGGGTGGCCGCCGAATCGGCGACGTCGCCGGCGTACAGCGCGACGGTGACCTTGGCGCCGGGCGCGAACCCGCGTGCGGTGACGGTGACTTCGTCACCTGCGGCGGCGAGTTGGGTGGTTCGCGACGCGGTTGCGGTGGGGGTCGCCTGGGACTGGGTACGGGTGTCGCTCGGGGCGGCTCCCGCGCTCCCTGCGGCTCCTGCGGTCAGTACGCCGGCGGCGGTGAGGCCGAGGGCGGCGGCGGTGGTGACGGTACGGCGGACGCGGTGCGAGGTGTGCATGAGGACTCCGGGAGGGATCGGGGTGGCGACGCGACGGCGAGTGGTCAGCCGGTCGGGTCGGCGGTGGCTTCGGGGCGGCCGGGATCGGCCTCGGCCTCGGCCTCGGCGGATGCTGCCGTGGTGGCCGTGGTGGCGGCACCGGTTGTGGCTGCGGTTTTGGTGGCGGCTGCTGCTGCTGCTGTCTGTTTGCGGCGGCGACGGACGCGCGCGACGACGTACGCCCCGAGCGCGCCGATCAGCAGGGCGACGACGACCACGAGCAGCCAGGGAATCGCCCACGTGGTGGCGGAGGTTCGGGCCGTGACGGGCGGGTTGCCGGTCACCTTGACGTCGGCGGTGAGCCGACCCGCCGGGAAGACCCCGTCGAAGCGTTGGACCACGTCGTGGCTCGCCCCCGGCAGCAACTCGGGAATCGCGGTGGTCTTCGGGCCGCCGAGCTGCCATCCCCCGAGTCCGGACACCGTGGTGACGGCCCGCGCCGACGTACGCACGTTGCCGGTGTTGTGGATGCGGTAGCGCACCACCGTCTCGCCGCCGCCGAACACGCCGATCGGGTTGTCGTAGGCGATCCCGAAGTTCTCCACGGCCAGCGCCGGCAGTGCCGGGCCGTCCACGCGCAGGTACACGCGGGCGCCGACCCGGCGGTCCACGTCCAGCCGTTGGGCGCCGGGACCGGTGGCCTCGGCGCGCAGCGACGCGACCACGCCGCCGGTGTGGTCGCCGGGCGTCGCGTTGGCCGGCACGGTGATCCGGAACGGGATGTCCGCGCGCTTGCCCGGCTCGATCGTGTAGGTCTCGGCGTCGAAGCCGATCCACGAACCGACGTCCTTGGGCCGCTGTTCGGCGGTCAGCAGGGTGAAGCCGCCGTCCTGGGCCAGGAAGGCGTCCGTCGCGTAGACGCGCAGCGTCAGTGGTTTGTCGCCGAAGTTGGACACGCCGACGAAGTCGGTGAGCGTTTGGCCCGGCGCGGCGGTCAGTACGAAGTGGTCGCGGCCGCCCGCCGGTTGGACGGCCCAGGTGAACTCGTCGGCGGCCTGAGCCGGGCCCGCGAGGCCCACGAGGGGCAGCGCGACGGCGAACAGGACACACAGCAATCGGGCGACGGCGGAACGCATTTCGAGTACTCCGAGACGGGAGCGGACACGACGGGACGAGGCGGAACAGGACGGGGGCGGACGAGTCGTTGCCGACTCGCCCGCCCCCGCGGTGGTGCTGCGAACTGCGCTGCGCGGCAGGCGTGATGCGACCGGGGGCCCGAACCAAGCCGGGTGAACCGCGAGTTGCGTTGCCCACTGCCTACTGCTCACGGCTCACGGCTCACGGCGTGAGACGTGCTATGCGCCGCGTCAGATGAGCGTCAGCGTCAGCGTTCCGGTGTAGGTGCCGGGAACGGTCACGCCGGGGACGCCGAGCTTGAGCTCGCCGCCGCACTCGAACGCACCCGCGCTGGCGCCGGCGGCCGACGAGCACAGCGTGCGGGCCTGGCCCAGACCCGAACCGGGCTCGGCCTTCGCGCCCGCGGCGACCTGCGGCGCGGCGCCACCGGTCGGGAGTGAGCCGGTCACGGACTTGGCGACGGGTGTCCAACCGAGGTTGTCGCCGACGATCCGGCCGCCTGCGGCGGTCAGGTCACTGGCCTGGCCGGTGAGGTTCCAACCGGCGTTGGTGCCACGCGCGTCGGCCACGGTCAGCGGGTTGAGTGCGCCGCTCGTGAAGGCGTCCTTGCCGGTGAGCGTGACGCCCGGCAGCGTGACGTTGTTGCCACCGACACCCAGGGTCAGCGGGCCGCCCTGTACGTCGGTGGTGATGACCTGATAGCCGGTGCCCGGGCCCGGCGGGTTCGGCGTGGTCGCGAACGCGACCGGTACGAAGGTGTCCTGGTTGCGCTCGGGCGAACCGTGCGCGGCGAAGGTCACCACGTAGCAACCGACGGTGGCGCAGTTGATCTCGACGCCGTCCGCGTTCTTGTACTTGGCCTTGATCGCGTCGAACGTCACCGAGAAGCTGCCGTCGGCGTTCAGCTTGGCCTGGCTCGGCGAGGGAGCCGGGTTGGTGCGGACCCACTTGGTCGCCTGGTAGGGCGCGGGGTTGGTGTTCCAGTCGGCATTCTTGGGGCCGAACGCGACGTAGATGCCGTTGCCGCCGTCGCGGACCGGGTCGAAGCCGGTGCCGGTGACGGTGAACGTCTGGCCGTCGGGCTTGGCGCCGGTGGCCGGGGTCACCGCGAGCTTGGGCGTGACCGGAGCCGTGGTGCCCTTGAAGCCGACCGGGGTGCGGGTGTCCTGGGTGCGGTTCGGCGAGCCGTGCGCGGCCATCGTGATGACCTGGCACTGCGTCACGAGACAGTCGACGGCCTTGCCGTTGCCGTCGGTGTACGCGGCCTTGATGTCGAGCGTGGTCGTGAAGCTGCCGTCGGCGTTCATGTTGTCGCCGGACGGGCTCGGGGTGCCGCCCGGGCGGACCCACTTCTGCGCGCCGAACGCGGCGGCGTCGGTGACCGCGGCGTCGGCCGGGCCGAAGACGACGTACACGCCGAACTTGTTGTTGATGTTCGGGTCGAAGCCGGTGCCCTTGACGGTGACGGTTCCCCCGGCGGGGTCGACGTCGACGTTCGGGGTCACGGTCACGGCCGGGGTTCCGGCGGCCTGGGCAGTCGGTACGGCAAGGCCGACACCGGCCAACGCGATTGCCGCGACAGCGGCTGTGGCGCCCCAGCGGATCGGGCGGTTCGCGGGCAGGGGCCGCGTTCCGTTCGCCATCTGTGCTCCTCCATCTGGCAGTGTGCATAGGGCGACGCCCGGACCTATTAGCGGTAGGTCCGGGCGCCGTCCAGTGCAGAGGAGGTTAGGCTAACCTAATTAATGAGATCGTAAAATAGTGGGGTAGCCCGGACGTCGAGGGGTGTAGGTCACATCCCGGGACGGTCCGACTCCCCGATTCACGCGGTGATCTGACGCCGGTTCAGTCGCCAGAGCAGGTACAGCGACGCGGCGATCGCGGCGACCCGGACCATCGCGGGCAGCAGTTCGCCGAGTCGGTCCCACGCCTGATCGCTGGTCAGATCGGTGCCCATGTGGCCGTGGGCGCGCATCCACATCGCGATCCCGAACCCGAGCGCGGTCGCGCCGGGGAGATAGAACGCGGCGACGCGCCGCTCCTTGAGCGACCACGCGGCGGCGGTGAACACCACGAAGTAGCCGAGTACGACGACCACGGTCGACGCGACGATCGCCCCGATCGCCATCATCGCGATCGCGAACACCTCGCGCAGTTGGGTCCGGAGCGTGCCCGGGCCGCCGAACATGCCGATGGCGGGCGTGGGTTCGGTCAGCGACGCCTCGTCGTCCTCCCACGTGGCCGACGTGTCGGAGAGCACGCCGATCGGGTAGGCGGGGGCGTGCAACGACCCGTCGCCGTAGATCCCCGGGCCGGGACGCTCGATGGGCAGATCGCCCTCGGGTGGGGTGCGCCACCACAGCGGCTCCGCGTCCGGGTCGGCGAGCGGTACGGGTTTGGTCGCGGCGGCCGAGGGCGCCACGCCGGCCGCGGTCTCGGC
>NZ_WWJX01001130.1 GCF_009865215.1 Streptomyces sp. SID3343
GGGTGGGCGTGGGTCGTGGGGGCGGGCGGTAGGGCAGGCGTGAGTCGCGACGCGGGGCGTACGGGTAAGCCCCCGTTGTGGGCGCGGGCGGTGGGGCAGCCCGGGCCGCGGCGCGGACCGTACCGGTAAGCCCCCGTTGTGGGCGCGGGCGGTGGGGCAGCCCGGGGCGCGGCGCGGACCGTACCGGTAAGCCCCCGTCGTGGGGGCGGCGTTGCTTCTTGTCGGGCGGCTTCGCCGCCGGCTCGCGAAGCAACACTTTCTGCTCCCCCGCTTCGCTCCTCCGCAGAAAGTGTCACTCCGCTCGTGACCTTCGGTGCCTCCACTTCGTTCCGGCACCGAAGGTCTGGAGCGCTTCGCGCTGCGGCCGGGGGCCGCTCTCCTCGCTGCGCTCGTCGATCACACGGGTGGGCCGTGGGGGTGGGCGCTGACGCGCCGGGGATGGCCCCAGGTGTGCGGGGCCGAGGTGGTCAGGCGGGGGTTGGTGGCGTGAGGGCCGGCGGGAGGGGGCGTGCGTGTACCACGGTCAGGCCGGAGACGGCGCGGGTGAGGACGACGTACAGGCGGCGCAGTCCTTGGGCCTCGGCTTCGACGATCTCGGCGGGTTCCGCGACTGCGACGTAGTCGAACTCCAGGCCCTTGGCGAGTGATGCGGGTACGACGCTGATCCGGGCGTCCTCCGGGCCGTCGTCCTCGCCGAGTACCCGGGCCGGGATGTCGGCCGCGCGTAGTGCCTCGGCGATTGTGGGCACGCGTTCGTCCGCGCAGATCAGGCCGATCGAGCCCTCGTGGGCGAGGAGTTCGACCGCTGCCGCGACCGAGCGCTCGGCCAGTTCGTCGGCCTCGACCGCGCGCAGGTCCAGGGAACTCGCCGCCTGGCGTACCGACGACGCGGGGGCGAGGCCGGGGGCGATCAGGGGGAGCAGGCGGCTCGCGAATTCCAGGATCTGGAGCGGTACGCGGAAGCCGCGGGTCAGTTCCTCGACCCTGGCCCCCTCGTGCCCGAGGTGGTGCAGGGTTTCGTCCCACCCCGGGGTGGCCCACGGCGTGGTGCCCTGCGCGATGTCGCCGAGCACGGTGGCCGAACCCGTCGAGCAGCGTCGACCGACCGCGCGGCACTGCATCGGGGACAGGTCCTGCGCTTCGTCGATCACGACGTGGCCGTAGCCGCTCGTGCGGTACAACAGGTCGGCGGTCTCGTCGACGAGTACCGCATCGGCGAGCGTCCAGCGCGCCGAGGCCGCGCCGCGTGGCGGCTTCGACCAGACGATCGCGGCCTGTTCCTCGGCGGTGAGGATGCCGTCGGCGCACGCCGCGAGGAAGTCCGCGTCACCGAGCAGCCGGAACACGAGCTTGAGCGGATCCACGGCGGGCCACATCGCGTCGACCGCGGCCTTGACCGGACGGCTGCGCGCGACCGCGTCCTGCACCCGATCGTCGGGGGACTCGCCGCGCTCCTCCATCTTGGTCAGCAGCGCGTGCGCGAGCCGCTGGCGGAGCATGTCGCGCGCCGCGCCGTACCGCACGTCGCGGGTGCGCAGCGCGGTCAGCAACTCCTCGATCTCGTACACCGCCAGGCGCCACGTACGCGAGTCACGGACCACGACGAGCGACTCCTGGGGTTCGCGCAGCCCCGCCCACACCGCGCGCCGCAGTACCCGCGCCATCCGCGCGTCACCCTTGACCGTGCCGGACACCGCTTCGTCGAGGGCGCGGATTCGTACCTTGGAGGTCCGGGTGACCAGCTCCTCCACGGTGGTCTGACCGACCTCGACCTCGCCGAGGGCGGGCAGCACCTGCTGAATGTAGGCGAGGAAGGACCGGTTCGGGCCGACCACGAGGGTGCCGGTGCGGGCGAGGCGGTCACGGTACGCGTAGAGCAGCCACGCGACGCGGTGCAGGCCGACGGCGGTCTTGCCGGTGCCGGGTGCGCCTTGGACGCACAGGGTGTGGACGAGGTCGGAGCGGACGATCTCGTCCTGCTCGGGCTGGATCGTCGCGACGATGTCGCGCATCGGTCCGACGCGCGGGCGCTCGATCTCGGCCGCGAGGATGCCGCTCGCGGTGTCGGCCTCCTCCGGGTCGGTCAGGTGCTCGTCCTCGAACGCGGTCAACTCGCCGCCGGTCCAGCCGAACCTGCGGCGCAGTTCGACGCCGAGCGGCTCGGCGCGGTTGGCCCGGTAGAACGCGCGGGACAGCGGCGCCCGCCAGTCCACGACCATCGGGTCGCCCAACTCGTCGTGGACGTGTCGGCGGCCGATCCAGAACGCCTCGACTGTCTTGTTCGGGTCGCCGGTCACCTCGACCGGCTCGACCCCCTCGACGCCGTCCGCGAAGCGACCGTCGACGCGGCCGAAGAACAGCGGTGAGCCGGCATGGTCGGCAAGCGCCGCAATGCGTTTGGCGATCAGGTGTTGCGCGGTCTCGTTGGCGACGGCGGTCGCGCCGACGTCGCGCAGGTCCAGCGCCTCGGTCTCCTCGCGCATACGGCGCAGTGCGGCGCGGGAGGAGTCCAGGTGCGCGCGTTCGGCGGCGAGCGGGTCGATGGTGGGCAGGGCCGAGTCCGATGTGGCGGCACGGGCGGGCATGGCTTTTCATCTCCGGATCGAGGCGACGACATGGAGCCCGGCCGTGTGCGAAGCACGTCCTGGTGCGCCCCTGAGGAGGGAGGGGCCGCCATGCCCGGTCCTGACGGGTGGCGGGGGATCCGTTGGGATCCGCGCCGGGGCAGCGGCCCACGCGACCCACGAAGTGGGACAGCGGAATGAGCGAGCCTAGGCCAGTCGCGCTCTCCCATCAACTCCCTTCGGCCCGGCAAACTCGATCGATGGGGCATCGGGTGATGGCATGTCAGGTTTGCTGAGCAGGGTGGTCGTGCGGGAGGGAACCGTTTCGGCGGGCGAGGGGTTCTCGCTGCACGAAAGCGATTCGGCGACCGGGGCGGGTTCGGTTGGGCGATGGATCGGTGCGGGTTCGGTTGGGCGATGGATTGGGGCTGGTCCGCGCGGGCGGTGGATCGGGGCGGGTTCGGTTGGGCGGTGGAGTGCGGTGGGTTCGCTCGCGCCGACCGGTGGTCAGGGTGCGGCCACGTCGATCGAGGTGGCTCGGCGCACGCCGACTGGGGTGGCTCGGCCCATGCCGACCGGCGCGGTTTCGCCGGACGAGACGGTTTTGCTGAAAGGGACGGTGTTTCGCGCATGAGGGCTTGGATAGCGCGCGCACTGCTGCCCGTCGCGCTGGTGGCCGGGGTCGCGTTGTCCCTCGTGCCGGCGGGGCCGGCGCGCGGAGGACGGTTACTGACGGGGTTCGAGCGTCGCGGCGGGACGTCGTGGACGTCGCCGGACGAGGAACGCGACTTCCTGCGGGCTCTGGTCGAGGAATCGGAGACGAGTCGGTCGGAGACGAGTTGGTCGGAGACGAGTTGGTCCGACAGGGGCCGGTCGGAGAGGGGTCGCTCCGAGAGGAGTCGATCGGCCGGGTGGATCACTGTCACCCGGATCGGGACGAGCGCGCGTGGTCGTCCGCTGGAGCTGATCACGCTTACCGGGCCGAGTACGGTGCCCGATCCGATTCGTGTGCTGTTCGTGTGTGGTCAGCACGGCGACGAACCGGCCGGCCGCGAGGCGGGCCTCAAGCTCGTCCGGGACCTGGCCGGCGACCGCTCCGCGGCCGGCCGCCGACTCCTGGAGCGGGTCACGGTGCTCGTACTGCCGACGCCGAATCCGGACGGCCTCGCGGCCGGTACCCGGACCACCGCCGACGGCGTCGACCTCAACCGCGACCACGTGGCGGTGAGTACGCCCGAGGCCCGCGCGATCAGCCGGGTACTGCGCGAGCTGCGCCCCCAAGTCGTGCACGACATGCACGAGTTCGCCACGCCCGTGGGAAACGGTGACGCGCCGTTCCTGTACCTGTGGCCGCGCAATCTCAACGTGACCCCGGCCCTGCGCGCCCTCTCGATCGAGCTCGCGCGCGACCGGATGGGCCCTGCCTTGCGCGCGGCCGGCTGGCAGACGGCCGTGTTCGGGACGACGAGCGCGGCCCGGGAGACGGCCGGCGATGCGGACGAACGGCTGCTGCGCAACATCGCGGGAGTGGACCACGCCGTCGCGGTCCTGGCCGAGGTCGCCGCGACACCGCTGTCCGCCCTGGAACAGCAGGACGCGGGGCTGCTGGGGAGGCGCCGGGTGGCCGCGCACACGGTCGCGG
>NZ_WWJX01001131.1 GCF_009865215.1 Streptomyces sp. SID3343
GGTCGCGCTGGTGTGGCGGCGGCGCCGCTACCACGTCCTCGACGCGGCGGACGGCGACTGGGTGCCGGTGACCCGCGCGGTCGCCGGCACGCTGGAGAACCGGGCCACGATGTTCTACCCCGCCTTGCCCGAACAGCCGGGGAAGAAGCGGGCGTTGCTGCGCTTCGGCATGCGCGGCAGCATGCCCGACGTACTCGTGTTGCTCGCGTGCGGCCTCGCGGCGGCGCTGCTGGGGCTTGCGGTACCGATCCTGACCGGCAAGGTGCTCGGCGTGTTCGTCCCCCAGGGCGACCGCGTCCTGGTGTCCCAACTGTGTGTCGTGCTGATCGCCTCGGCCGGGCTGGCCGCGGTCCTGTCGGCGGTACAGAACCTGTCCCTGCTGCGCGTGGAGGGCCGGTTCGAGGCGGTCGCGCAGGCGGCGGTGTGGGACAGACTGCTGCGACTGCCGACCACGTTCTTCGCGTCGATGTCTTCCGGGTCGCTGAGCAGCGCCGCGCTCGGCATCAGCGCCCTGCGCGAGATCCTGGGCGGCGTCACCGCGATGTTCGTGCCCGCGTGCCTGATCTTCCTGGTCAACCTGGGGCTCCTTTTCGTCTACAGCGTGCCGCTCGCGCTGCTCGCCGCGCTGCTCGCGGTGGTCGGCGGCGCGTTCTGCGCGATCACCGGGCTGCGCCAGATGCGGTGGCAGCGGGAACTGGTCGCGGAGGAGCACCGGTTGTCGGGCAAGATGTTCCAGTTGCTGTCCGGGCTGCCCAAGCTGCGCGTCGCGGCGGCCGAGGACCGGGCGTTCGGGTTCTGGGCGATGGGCTTCGCGCGCGGTCGCGAGTTGTCGGTACGCACTCGCCGGCTTCAAAACGCGGTCACCGTCTTCAACTCCGGATACCTGCTCGCGTGCACGCTGCTGCTGTTCGCGATGGTCACCGGGCCCGCGTCGGGACAGCTCGACACGGGCGACTTCCTGTCGTTCAACGTCGCGTTCGCCCTCATGCTCGGCTCGATCCTCCAGATGACCGCGAGCATCACCATGGTGGCCGCGGCCGTGCCGCTGTACGAAGGGGTGCAGCCGGTGCTCGCCGAACTGCCCGAGGTGCTCGAATCCAAGCAGCCGCCCGGCGACCTGTACGGCGGCATCGAGGTGAGCCGGCTGTCCTTTCGGTACCAGGAGGACACGCCGCCGGTGCTGGACGACGTGAGCCTGCGGGCCCGGCCCGGCGAGTTCGTGGCGATCGTCGGCCCCACCGGCTGTGGCAAGTCCACGCTCCTGCGGATGCTGATCGGCTTCGAACAGCCCACCAGTGGCTCGGTGTTGTACGACGGCCAGGACCTGTCGTCGCTCGACGTCGCCGCGGTGCGCCGCCAGTTCGGTGTGGTGCTCCAGAACGGGCAGTTGTTCGCGGGCAGTGTGCTGCACAACATCTGCGGGCTGCGCAACTACACGCTCGACGAGGCGTGGGAGGCCGCCGAGATGGCCGGCCTCGACCAGGACCTGGGCCGGATGCCGATGGGCATGCACACGGTGCTCTCGGACGGCGCGGTCACCCTGTCGGCGGGCCAGCGGCAGCGGTTGATGATCGCGCGGGCGTTGATCGGCCGGCCGCGCATCCTGTTCTTCGACGAGGCCACGAGCGCGCTCGACAACCGCACGCAGGAAGTCGTCACGCAGAGCACGCGGCGGCTCAACGCCACCCGGATCATCATCGCGCACCGCCTGTCGACGGTGATGCAAGCCGATCGGATCGTCGTGCTCGACGCGGGCCGGGTCGTCCAGTCGGGCCCGCCGGACCAGTTGCTCGCGGACGAGGACGGGCTGTTCTACAACCTGGTGCAGCGTCAGATGGCCTAGTGGCCGTGCCCGCGACGTGCGCCGGCCACAACACCGGGGCGTCTCCTCGACCTCACCTCACCTCATCCGATTCCCAGGAGGTAGTCCGTGCCCGGATCGCCCGTGCACAACCGCCCGCCCGGCCCCGCCGACGACCTCGACCTCGCCGGTATCCGGGCCGACCCGCTGGACTTCCTCACCGCGCTGGCCGCCGACTACGGCGACCTGTGCAGCCATCGCACGCGCGGCGAGGCGGTGTGGTTCGTCAACCGACCGGACCTGGTGCGGCACATCCTCAAGGACAACTACACGGCGTGGACGAAGGCCGGCACCCCTGACGACTTCATGCTCACCCCGCTGCTCGGCAAGGGTCTGCTGACCAGCGACGGCCCGGCGTGGGAGCGCCAACGGCGGTTGTGCGCACCGGCGTTTCGCGGTCGGCAGGTCGAGGAGTTCGACACGCTGATGACCGACGCCGCCGAGGACCTGGCAGCGACCTGGGAGAAGGCGGCGGCGGAGGGCCGTATGGTGCGCGTGGACCACGACTTCACCGCGCTGACCCTGCGGATCGTCGCGGACGCGCTGCTCGGCGCGGACCTCGCGGCGGCCGGGCCCGGCTTCGGCCGCGCCGTCGACGACATCAACCGCTTCATCGGCCACTTCGACGGCGAGCCCGCGCAACCGGGCGCGGACGACCCGGAGTTCGCCCGCTCCGGCCGGGCCTATGCCGCGGCCCGGTCCTTCCTGGCACGCGTGGTGGGCGTGCTCGTGGCCGCGCGGCGGTTCACCGGGCCGCCGGTGGACCGACCCGCCGACCTCCTCGACCGGATGCTCGCGTCGCGCGACGCGCACGGCGACGCGCTGACCGATCGCGAACTGCACGACCAGGTACTGACCATGGTGATGGCCGGCCACGAGACGACGGCGAAGGCGCTGAGTTGGACCGTGCACGTACTCGACCGCCACCCCGAGCACGCGGCCGCGGTACGCGCGGAGTTGGCGACGGTTCTGGGCGGACGGGTCCCGCGCGCCGCCGACCTGCCACGCCTGGACCTGACCCGGCGCTGCCTGGAGGAGGCGATCCGGCTGTACCCGCCCGTGTGGTTGATCTCGCGCCGGGCGGCCACCGCGGACGTGTTGGACGGGTACGACGTGCCCGCCGGGACGCTGGTGTGCATCAGCCCGTGGACCCTGCACCGGCACCCGGCGGTATGGGACGCGCCCGAGGAGTTTCGGCCCGAGCGCTTCACCGCGGCCGCCCGGCAGGCGCGGCCGGGTCACGCGTACGTGCCGTTCGGGGGCGGCCCTCGGGTGTGCATCGGGCAGTCGTTCGCGACGACGGAGGCGGTCCTGGTGCTGGCCACGGTGCTCCAACGCCTGGAACTGCGCGGGGTGGCGGGGCACGCAGTGGTACCGGAGGCGCTGGTGACCCTGCGGCCGCGCGACGGGCTGCTGATGACGCCGCACGTGCTCGCGGGCGGAGTCGGCCGATGAGCGCGGCGGAGGGCAGCTACCGCCCGCAGGCCGAACTGGGCGGTGTGGACGGGGAGATCCGCCGCCTGGAGACCCAGGCCGCGCTGAGTTGGACCCACGAGTGGCGCGTCCTCGCCGACTTGGCCCCGACCTCGGGCGGCGCGGTCCTGGACGCGGGCTGCGGCACGGGTGCGATCACCCGCCGGCTGCGGGCGGCGTTGGCGGATCCGGCTACCGCGGTGACGGGCCTGGACGCGGACGACCGCCTCCTGGACGTCGCGCGGGCGGCCGGCGGCGCGAACGACGACATCCGCTACGTGCGCGGCGACCTCACCGAACCACCGTTGCCGGCGGCGCACTTCGACCTGGTCCTGTCCCGCTACGTGTTCCAGCACCTCCCCGACCCGACCGCCGCCGCCCGCTCCCTCGCGGCCCTGGTCCGCCCCGGTGGCCGGCTGGCCGTGATCGACGTCGACGCCGGCCTGTGGGGCTACGCCGATCCGGACCTGTCGGCGCTGTCCGCCGA
>NZ_WWJX01000117.1 GCF_009865215.1 Streptomyces sp. SID3343
AGGGGCCGGGGGCGGCGAGTCGCGGGTCGAGGCGGTGGTTGGGTCGGGTGGCGAGCCGGTGGCCGAGTCGTCGTTCGGTGCGCGGGTGGCGTCCGCGCTCCGGTGCTCGGTCGCAGCCGCGGTCACGTCCCGCACGCATTCGGCCAGGAACGCGGCCAGCGACACCGACGCCGATGCCCCGACCGGTACGTCACCGCGCTGCACGTCGTCGAAACCCATGCCACCATCCCGCCGGCCGTCGGCCCGACGCCGTGGCCTTCGCGACCCATGCTTGCGATCCGCGGGCGCGCCGTATTGTCACGAGAACTCGTGAATTGATTCCGAGACGGCCGTGCGGTAGGGGTCGGGCGATCGTCGGCGATGCCCGGGACATCAGAAACCTCAGGAACACCAGGGTCGCCAGGAACACCAAGCACCCAAGGACCCAAGGACCCAAGGACCCAAGGGCCCAAGCACCCAAGGGCCCAAGCACCCAAGCACCCAAGGGCCCAAGCACCCAAGGACCCCGGCGATTCTCGGCGTACGAAACAGCGTTGGGCAAGGCTCGGTATCGGGAAACGGGTGGAAGTGACGTGCGTCGAACTGTTACCGTCGCGATCATGTGCAGCCCCGAGTCCGACAGACTCTAGCCACCGGTCGACCGGTGGCGGATTCCCCGACGAGTTGAAGCCGCGCGACCGACGAGGTCGTGGGCATGCTCGGGCAGGCCGTCGCCGCACCCTCTTCGTCATCGAGGGTCGACCACGGGATGGGCTGCTCTCGTAACGCGTACGTGCGTCATGGACCATCTCGACGCACGACGGATCTCCGGCGCGCGAGGCAGCGCGGTTGTCGGGTCCCTCGTCCGTGCGGAGCCCGGACGGTGATCACTCGCGCCGTGAATTGCGGACGAAGCCACTCGCGCTCTGAAACGCCGGACGAAGTCACTCCCACTGTGAGCGCCGAACCGGGAGTTGCTCGCGGCGGTGAGCCCGGACGAAAGTCACCTCACCCCGGGTGACTCGGACGGTAGTCCCTCACCGCGTGAGCCCGGACGGATCCCCCCGCGTTGTCTTCTGCCGTGACGAGCGAGCGCACGGCCTTTCCCCCTCCCACGCCTGCCCATCGATTCATCGGCCGCGTCTCAGGAGTGTCCTTTTCATGCCATTTGCCGTCTATGTACTCGGGCTTGCGGTCTTTGCCCAGGGCACGTCGGAATTCATGCTGTCGGGTCTGGTGTCCGACATCGCGGGCGACCTGTCCGTGTCCATCGCCTCCGCCGGGCTGCTGACCTCGGCGTTCGCGATCGGAATGGTGTTCGGGGCGCCGGTGACGGCGCTCTTCAGCCGCGGGTGGCCGCGGCGCCGTGCCCTGTTGCTCTTCCTGTCGGTCTTCGTCGCCGTGCACGTCGTCGGGGCGGTGACTTCCAGCTACGCCGTATTGCTCGCGACCCGGGTGATCGGCGCGCTGGCCAACGCGGGGTTCTGGGCGGTCGCGCTGGCCACCGTCGTCGCCATGGTCGAGCCCGCCGCGCGCACCCGCGCCACGTCCGTCGTGGTCGGCGGCGTCACGGTGGCGTGCGTGGTGGGCGTACCCGCCGGTGCACTCCTGGGCGGGCACTGGGGATGGCGGGCGGCGTTCTGGGCGGTGGCCGTCGTCTCCGTACCGGCCCTGTTCGCAACCGCCACGTCGATTCCCAAGGGGCGATCGGACGCGGCAAAGGTGAGCGTTCGCAAGGAACTTCGGACACTGCGTAGCCCGGCGCTGTGGGGCACGCTGGTGACGATGGCTCTCGTGCAGGGCGCGACGTTTTGTACGTTCGCCTACCTGGAGCCGCTGATCACCCACGCCACCGGGTTCGACGACGGCTGGGTGCCGGCGGTACTGGCGCTCTTCGGGGTGGGCTCGTTCGTCGGGGTCGCCGTGGCGGGTCGGATCGTCGATGCGCGACCGGTGACGGTGATCGTGGCCGGCATGGCGGCGCTGGCGGTCGGCTGGACGGTGCTCGCGGTGACGGCCGGCAGCCCCCCGGCGATGATCGGGCTCGTGTTCGTACAGGGCCTGTTGGCGTTCGGCACCGGGACGGCGATGATCTCGCGGGTGTTCCACCTGGCGGCCGACGCGCCGACCCTGGCGGGCGCGTTCGCCACGGCGGCGTTCAACGTGGGGGCCGCGCTCGGCCCGTGGTTCGGCGGGCTCGCGATCGACGCAGGTCTGGGGTTTCGTTCGCCGGTGTGGGTGAGCGCGCTGCTGATGCTCCTCGCGCTGGTCGTCGCCGCCGCGGCACCGGTGGTGCGCCGCGCCTCGGCGCCTACACCAGCTCGCCGCCGACTCCCGAGCGTCCGCTCGGAACCCCGACGACGAGCACGGTGACGTGCGCCCGGACGGCTTCACCGAAGACCGTGACCACGGCGTCGGTGATCGATGCGATCAGTCGGGCGGCGGCGTCGGGGATCTCGGGCCGGTGCAGAGCTCCTTCCCGGGTGGTCAGGGTGACGACGGGCGCGTTGACGTCGGTCGGCAGGCCGCCGATGCCCGAGCGACCCTCGGGGATGCCGAACAGGTCCACGACGGCGACCGCGCGGGCCCACTCGCCGTATACGGCGGCCACCGCGTCGGTCAGTGCGCGCACGAGTTTCGGCTCGGTCGTGCCGTCGAGATTCTCTTCGCGGATCTGCACGGTGAAATGCGGCATGGTCAAGCCCCGTTCGGTCGGTGGTGTCCGGGCGTTAGCATGGCAACGGCCGCACTTTGCTTTGACAGCAAAGAAGCGTTGTTCTCAAAGCTATTTCGAGAGGTGGGTCATGTCAACCGAAGGTCGGCGGCCGGCGGCTGATCGCGTCCGGGCGGACCCGGGTGTCGACGACGCCGTCAGGGCGTTGCTGCTGCTCATGCCTCGAATGGTCGGACGGGCCAAGCGCATTCCGGTGCCCGAGGAGCTGCGCTCGCTCGCGTTGGCGCCGCGTCACCTGTCGCTGCTCGCCTACCTGCTCTTCGACGGCCCGACGACGGTGAACGACCTGGCCGCGCGCCTGGAGGTGGCGCCGACGACGGTGAGCCTGATGGTGGCCGAGTTGAGCCGGAAGGGAATCCTGGAACGTCGCGAGGACGCGGCCGACCGGCGGCGACGCATCGTCGACATCACCGCGGCGAAGCGCCCGTCGATCGCCGACTGGCTGGCACGCGGAGCCGGCGCCTGGCGCCGGGCACTGGAACCGCTGACGCCGGACGAACGACGGATGTTCGTCGACACGTTGCGGGCGTACGAGGCGGCCATGGGCGCGGAGGACGACGACTGATCGAGTCGGGGGAAGCGGGCGCCGCGCCGGCATCGGGCCGGCCGGCGCTCGTGCTCAGACGCGTTCGAGTGGGCGGTGCGGTTCGGCCGGAAGCTCGACGCCGATCGGGTCGCCCGGGCGCACGTCGCCGCCGCTGAGTACGACGGCCATCACGCCGGCCTTGCGAACCACGTTGCCCGCCTCGTCCCGGCCGACGACCTGCTTGAGCAGACCGGATCGGAACGCGTTGATCTGCGGGCACGGATTGCGCAGCCCGGTCACCTCGATCACGGCCTCCGCGCCCAGACGCAGCACGGTCCCCGTGGGCAGGCCCAGGAGGTCGATGCCACGCGTGGTGATGTTCTCGCCGAGTTCGCCCGCCGCCACCGTGAAGCCGGCCGCCGCGAGCTCGTCGTGCAACTCTGCGTGGATCAGGTGTACTTGGCGCAGATTGGGCTGAGTCGGGTCGACGGCGACCCGCGAGCGGTGCTTGACCGTGACGCCGAGATGGGCGTCGCCCTCCACGCCAAGGCCGGTGAGCAGGCGAATACCGTCTCGGGTCGGCTTGCCGAACGTGTGCTTCGGGCTGCGCCCCACCGCCGTCACCGCGCCGCTCATCGTCTCACTCCTCGTGATGCGCTCATCGGTCGTCGACTCTATCCCCGGCCGCGCCGGCGCCGAACGGGGAGGGGTCGGGGGAGTGAGCGGTGAGGCGGGCCGAGCAAGGTCGGTGTCGGATCGCGCACGCGATGCGGGAGACACGCGATGCGGGAAACACGCGATGCGGGAGATCGGAGACCGCGCGTAGCCGCGTCGGCGGCGACGGGAGAAATCTCGGGAGGATCGTCGGCGGCACGAGCCGCCGGGAGGTGCTTCGGTGGATCGCCCACCCGGCGTCGGGGGAACCGGAAAGGCAGCACCGCGCCGATCGCCGATCTGGTTGGATCGGTGGCGTGAACAGCACTCAGTCCATCGAAGCCCCTTGGGGCATATCCGTGTTCGGCGCGGCGAGCGTGGATGCCACGCCGGATGTAGCCAGACTTCGCGTGGCGATCAAGCAGACGAGGCAGAAGCCGGGCGAGTCGTTCGAGGTCACTCGGGGCAGCGTCAACCAGGTCCGGGAGGTGCTGCGCCGCCATGGAGTTCCCGACACTGCCGTGTCCACATCGCGCCTGGACCTGAGCTCCTCGTGGAGCTACGGCAATGAGCGCACGTTCCTCGGCTACGAGTGCACCGCCTCGTTCGTGATCGAGCTGCGTGAGCTGGACACCCTGGAGACGGTGCTCGTCGACGTTGTCGAGGCCGGGGCGAACGAGGTCGACGGTGTCGACTTCGATGTGAGTACCAAGAAGGACCTGCGCGCCCGGGCGCGTACGGCCGCCGTGGCCGCCGCCCGCGAGAAGGCCGCCCTGTATGCGGAGGCCGCCGATATCCGACTCGGCCCGGTCGTCCACATCAAGGACGTGGACGCCGATCAGCTGCAGGGCTCCTACCGCGGGCACGGCCAAGTCGGCGGAGGCGCGGGCGAGGGCGATCTCGCACCCGGCAAGATCAGCGTCACGGCAGGCGTGGTGATCGGTTTCTCGATCATCGGCGGCTGACCGCGCACAAGGTCCGCCGGCTCCGGCGGCATCGCCGGGCGCGGGGTGGTGCCCGTGGCCACTACGGAGCCGCCGGCACGGCTGAGCTCGACCCGGAGCGGCTCGCCTGCGACGGTAGTCAGGGGGCGAGCGCGCAGCGGGGCCGTCGGGGTGGACGGCGCCGGGGCCGGGTGGATCCGGACGGCAGGTCGTCACCTTCGGGGAGCGGACGTGACGTCAGGCGGGCGCGGGTGAGGCGCCCGGGACGGCCAGCCAGGCGGTCACCACGTTGCCCTCGTGCGAGGACGTGATCGACATTCGGGCGCACACCGAGCGCACTATCTCCAGTCCGTGGCCCGCCGGACGTTCCGGCTGGCGCGAACGCGGGCTGGGGCGGGTGGTACCGGTGTCGCGCACGCTCACCCGCAATTCGGGGCCGGTGTGTTCGAGGTCCAGGACGCACGGGCCCGGCCCGTACCGGATCGCGTTCGTGACGAGTTCGCTGACCACGAGTTCGGCGGCGTCGGCGAGCGGTGCCTTGGCGTGGCCGATGCGGCCCAGGAAGGCGCGGGTGATCGACCGGGCGCCGGCGGCCGTGCCGGGCTCGCCGCTCAGCTCGACCGTGTGCGCGGAG
>NZ_WWJX01001132.1 GCF_009865215.1 Streptomyces sp. SID3343
CTGCGCAGCCGCGGCCTGCTGATGCGGGATCCCGACCTGCATCGGAACGCGGACCTGGCGTGGATCGAGTCGGCACTGGCCGCGCTGCCGGAGCCGGTCGCGAGCGAGGTGGGAACCTGGGTCGAGGTCATGCGCGAGCACGGCCCCCGCGAGGGCCAGTCGCGCGGGTACGACGGCATCCGCCGCTACCTCGCCACGCTCCAGCCGACCCTCACGGCCTGGACCACGACGGCTGGCGTGACGTCGCTGAGGGAGATCACCAAGGATCGGATCGAGGACGCTGTGGAAGGTCTGTCCGGCTACGCCCGCCGCGGACTGGCCACAGCCCTGCGCAGCTTGTTCCGCGCGCTCAAACGCAGGCGAGTGATCTTCCGCGATCCCACCCGGGATCTCCTGGTGGGCAACCCCCCGGGCATCCCGAGATCCATCCCATCCGACCGCCTGGTGGGACTGCTCGACCGGGCGAGGACGCCGCTCGGCCGCCTTTGTCGTCGCCTTGGTCGCCATCCACGCCCTCCCCGGACACGAGATCCGGATTTTGTGCACCACGGGCCTCGACCTCTCCCGCGGAACCCTCGAAGTACGGCGCGGCATGCTGCGACACACCCTCTACCTGGAAGCTCTCACCCACCAGTTGGCCGCCGACTGGACCGTCTGCCGCCACCGGCGGTGGCCGGCTTCGATCAACCCTCACTTGCTGGTCAGCCAGAAGTCTGCGGTCGATCCCGACCATCCGCCGGTCAGCATCGGCCTGCTGCGGGGAGCCCTGCCCCGTGGGCTGACGCTGAGCGGTCTGCGACAGGACCGCATCCTCGACGAAGCCGCCGAAACCGCCGACCCGCTCAGGCTGATGCGCTTGTTCGGCATCGCAGAGCAGACCGCCATGCGCTATGTCACGGCCGCCCATCCCGAGCGCACCACCAAGCTGCCCCGGTAACCGATCTGGAGCCCGGGCAGCCGTGGAGCTTGCCGTCGTCGGCCGGAGCGGCACCGCTTCGGAGTTCGATCTTCTGGAAGCTCTCAGGCCAGTAGCGGCCGCTGGGGGAAGTGCCCCACTGCATGTCGCGGTTGTAGGCGTTGACGATGCAGTGCAACTTGCCGTCGTGCCCCAGCGCAGGCGCGGTCGCCGTCGCGACTTCGGTGTGAATGATCTGGCTTACCCAGGGGTCGACCGCCGCGAAGCACACCATGCCGTGGGGAGCACGAAAGGCGCAGACGAGGTCGTCCCCGCACTGGGAGCTGAACACGACGAGGGCGGGGGCCGAGGGGTGCGGGCGCCGTTCCGGAAGCTTGGTTGTCCTGCCCCATACCGGGTCGGTTTCCGGTGATGCCGGTGCCAGGCCACCCGGTTGCGGTGCGGGGCAGGTGAGATGGGCATGCCTCGAAGCCTTCCGAGGGCGAGGCTGAACCTGCTGGACTGCGGCCGGTGACCGGCGTCGGGGTCGGTTGACCACGACGCCGGTGCTCGCCCTGGGCAAGAGCGGTGCAAGGGCGTGAGGCGGGATCGTCGCCTTGAGAGGTACTGCGGCAGGTCAGCGGTTTTCGCGGGCGGCTTGCTCGATCAGGCGCTCGACGACGCCCGGGTTGCTGATCATGACGACGTGCGAGGCGCCCTTTACCTCGACGACTCGCCTGGCGCCGGCGCGTTGGTACTCCCAGCGCTCGACGGCCGCGGGGATAGCCTTGTCGGCGGTCGCCACCACACCGTAGGACGGGATCGTGCGCCAGGCGGCCGCGGTGGTCGCGTCCTCGAAGGACGAGGCACTGAAAGGCCGTTGCCCGGCGGCCATCAGCGCGGCCTCCTTCTTGGAGACGTCGGCGGCGAACACGTCGCGGAAGCGGTCCGTCCGGATGTAGAGGTCGGTGCCGGCGCTGCCGTCCGGGTTGGGGAAGGGGACCGCGTTCAGGGCGGCCTGGATCTCGCTGCCGGGGTACTTGTTGATGATGTCGCCGAGCTTCTCGCCCGTGTCGGGGACGAACGCGGCGACGTAGACCAGCGCCTTGACGTTCGGGTTGCCGGCCGCCGCGTTGGTGATCACGGCGCCGCCGTAGGAGTGCCCGACCAGCACGATCGGCCCCTGGATCGACCGCAGGACGCTCGCGATGTAGGCGGCGTCGTTGGGTATGCCGCGCAGCGGGTTGGCCGGCGCCATGACCGGATACCCGTCCTTCTGCAGCCCGGACATGACGCCGTTCCAGTTGGACGCGTCCGCGAACCCGCCGTGGACCAGCACGACGGTCGGCTTGGGCGGGTGGGGGTGACGGTCTCCGTCGGAGGCAGAGGCGGAGGCGGAAGGGGTCAGAGTGGTGAACACTGCGGCACCGGCGAGGGTGAATGCCGCAGCGCCCAGGGCCAACTTCCTGCGGTTGCGCGGGGACTTCATGGTGCTTCTCCTCGAGTTCGGCGGTGTCCGGTGGTGACCCGCACCTGGGCTTGCGGCATCTGCTCGGCGTGACTGGGCAGTTCCGGGCGGGCGCGGGGAATGGGGGCGGCAGAGGCGGATCGCGCCGGTCTGCGGCATGACGGGTTGAGCGCCCGCCGACCGGCCCCTTGTCCAGGGGTGGTCGGCGGGCGCCGCCCGGTGGTGTGGTGTTCGGATGTGGTCAGGCGGTGGTGGCCTGCTTGATCAGGTCGGCGACGGCGGCGGGCTGCGAGACGTAGATCGCGTGGCTGCCCGCGACCTCGACGGTCTGCGCGCCGATCCGCTCGGCCATCGCGCGCTGGGCGGGCGGCGGGATCATGTTGTCGTCGGTCGCCACCAGGTACCACGACGGCTTGGTCCGCCACGCCGGCGTAAAGACCGCGCCGCCCGCCGCGTCCAGCCCCCACGGAACCTGCGAGTCGGCCAGAAACTCGGCCTGCGCGAGCGGCAGGTCACCGGCGAACGCAGCCGCGAACTTGTCGCGGTCCAGGAGCAGGTAGCCGTCGACCGGCGGCAGGATCGGCGGGACCGAAGCGCCGGGCGGCGGGTCGGCGATCAGGGTGTTCACGGACTCGCCCTTGTCGGGGGCGAACGCGGCGATGTACACCAGCGCCGCGACCTTCTCGTGGTTCCCGGCCTCGGTGACCACCACCCCGCCGTACGAGTGGCCGACCAGGATGACCGGTCCCGGCTGCGCGTCGATGACCGCCCGCGTGGCGGCCACGTCCCCTTCCAGCGAGATCGTGGGATTCTGCACGACGGCCACCTGGTAGCCGTCGTCCTTGAGGGCCTCGTGGACGCCCTGCCAACCGGAGCCGTCCACGAACCCTCCGTGGACGAGCACGACGTGTCCGCGTGGCGCGTTGTCGCTCATCATTCCTCCAGAGTCAGTCGGGCCAGTACGCGGCCCATGTCCCGAACTGTAGGAATGCCGCTGCTGTCGCCGCCCCCGTCAAATGACGTAGGTCCCGGTGCCTTTGTGCCGAGGGTGTCGGAGGGCGCCCGGCGGGTTCGCCTGGCAGTTAGACAACCTTGGGCTTGTCGACCAGGGTTCCGGCGTCGTGGTAGAAGAGCCGGTTCTCGACGATCTTTCCGTTCTTGACGGTGAACTGCTCGATGAACCGGGTCGCTTCCCCGGTCGCGATGTCGGTGATGCCGACGCACGCCGCGACGCGTTCGCCGTCGGCGATGGTGTAGTGCACCGTGATCGAGGAGATGTCGAGGTAATCGGGCAAGACCTGGGCGAGGGCGAGGAATTCGTCCTTGCCGTGGTAGGCCTTCCCGAAAGGCAGGAACAGCGGTTCGATGACCGCGATGTCGTCGGACAGGTGGGACAGGACTCCCTCGATGTCCCCCTTGTTCGCGGCGGCGAACATGGCTTCGACGACCGCGCGGTTGCGCTCGGTCGGTGACGTGGCTGCGGACATGGTGTTCCTCCTGCGGGGCGAGGGTTCTCGTGTGTTGGGAACCCCGGTGGGTTGGATGTTCGGGGCGCGGCTCCCGGGTCGCTGCCCGGTTCAGCGGTCGATCGTGGACTCGTTGAAGTCGTCGTGCCGGGCGCCGGTGGCCGGCGTGAGGCTGTCGAGCCGGTGCAACTGGCCGGCGGTCAGGACGACGCCGTCGGCGGCGGTGTTCTCCTCGACGCGGGCGACGCGCCGGCTTCCGGGGATCGGGGCGATGTCCCCGCCCTGGGCCACCAGCCAGGCCAGCGCGATCTGCGCCGGGGTGACACCGACCTCCGCCGCGATGGCCCGAACCTCGTCCACGAGCCGTAGGTTCTGCCGGAAGGCCTCGCCGATGAACCGCGGATTGGTCTTGCGCCAGTCCCCCTCGGGGATCTCCTCCGGCGCGCGGATCCCGCCGGTGAGGAACCCGTGGCCGAGCGGCGAGTACGGGACCAGCCCGATACCCAGCTCGCGCAGCAAAGGCAGCAACTTGGCCTCGACGTCGCGGGTCCACAGCGAGTACTCGGTCTGCAACGCGGAAATCGGGTGCACGGCGTGGGCGCGGCGGATCGTGTCCGGCGAGGCCTCGGACAGGCCGACGTGCAAGACCTTGCCCTCGGCGACCAGCTCGGCCACGGTTCCGATGGTCTCCTCGATGGGGGTGTTCCGGTCGACCCGGTGCTGGTAGTACAGGTCGATCCGGTCGGTGCGCAGACGCTTCAGAGAGCCCTCGACGGCGGTGCGGATGTTGGCGGGACTGCTGTCGAACATGGCGGTTGCGTCCCCGCCGTGCGACAGAATGCCGAACTTCGTGGCGATGACGGCCTGGTCACGCCGGCCCTCCAGCGCCCGGCCGACGATCTCCTCGCTGTGGAACGGGCCGTAGCTCTCCGCGGTGTCGATGTGGGTGACGCCGAGGTCGAGCGCACGGTGGATGGCGCGGACGGACTCGGCGTCGTCCAGGGCGCCGCCGGACAGGAGGGTGCCGGACATCGACATGGTGCCCAGGCCGATCCGGGAAACCCTCTGCCTCCCCAACATGGCGTGCTGCATCGTAAGACTCGTTTCTCGTAGAGAGTTGTGAAAGGAAGGCGCATAGGAAGGAGACAGCCGGCCCGCGTCCGCGGTATCCGGCGGCGCTCCCGATCTCGCCGACACCCAGACAACATCGGTCCACCCCACCTCCGACAGGCACTGCGGAAAGGGGTACTCGCAGGGACCCCATACGGGACGCGGGTCGCGCCTATGCTCGGTCCCATGGACGAGAAAGAGACCGCGCGGGCAGCGGTCCGCGACTTCCTCACCACCCGCCGCGCCCGGGTCACCCCCACCGACGCCGGCCTTCCCGCACAGGGCACCCGCCGCCGGGTCAAAGGCCTGCGCAGGGAAGAAGTCGCGCTACTCGCCGGCGTCAGCCCCGAGTACTACGTCCGCCTCGAACGCGGCCAGGCCACCGGGCCCTCCGCCGGAGTCGTCGACGCCGTCGCCGACGTCCTGCGCCTGGACGACGACGAACGCACCCACCTCGACCGGCTACTCGCCGCACTGACCCCCGCGTCCCGCAAACGGCGCCGCAGCGCACCGAAAGACTCGGTCAATCCCGGAATCCGGGTGCTCCTGGACTCCATGGACCACCTGCCCGCCGTGGTCTTCAACGGCCGGTTCGACATCCTCGCAGCCAACACCCTGGGGCGCGCACTCCTCGCACCCGTATTCGACCTGCCCGGACGGACGAACTGCGCCCGCTTCCTGTTCCTCGACGAGCCAAGAGCCCGGGACTTGTTCCCCGAGTGGGACCGGATCACCGCCGACACCGTGGCGACGCTGCGCATCGAGGCCGGCCTGCACCCCGACGACCCCGACCTGACCGAACTGATCGGGCAACTCGCCACGCGCAGCACGGAGTTCCGTAAGCAGTGGGCGGCCAACGACGTGCGCGTCGCGCGAGCGGGCAGCAAGACCTTCCGGCACCCGCTCATCGGCGAGATCACCCTGCCTTACGAGACCCTGCGCATCGACGCCGCCTCCAGCCAGGTGATCAGCGTCTACACCCCCCGGCCCGGCACCCCCGAAGCCGACGCGATCCGCCTCCTGGCCAGCTGGAACGCCGACGACCAGCGGAACACGAGCCCGGCAGCGGGAACACCCGGCCGACCCGACGACCCAGCCGGCCTCTGACCGGCAGCGGTAGGCATCCCCGACGGCTCACGGCAGTCCCCGCGCTTCGCGGAGAGAGCGCGCGCTGCTCTCCTTCACCATAGGCGGGGACACAGCGCGAGCACTCCGGGCCGACACGTCGCGTCACGTGAAAGCAGGCCTTGTCGACCGAGTTGCCTACCCTGGGCAATTCCGGTCCCAGCACGCGGGTTCCGTCCCAAGGACGCGGTACGGACGGCGGAAGCGAAACCACGTACGGCGATGGCACCTCGTCCGCCGCTCGATCGCCGACTCGGCGGGCCCGTCGGCGAAACATGCAGGCCCCACCGGTGGCCGACGTGCAACGTGGGAGGTGACGAACCGGTTCGGACGACCGGTTCGCAGGGCGGAACGGGTCCCCGGCCTCGGGCCCCGCGCCGCTGTCGACGGCGTCCGCGGGCCCAGTAGAGTCGCGACGTGCCGGGGTGGATGTGGGGCAGTCGGCTCGTGGGGCGCGCCCGCGAGCTGGACGTACTGCACGGCTTCGTCGACGCTTTGGCGACAGACAGCGGCGCCATGCTCGTCGTCGGCGAGGCCGGCGTGGGCAAGACCTCGCTCCTCGACGCCGCCGCTGCCCATGCTGCCGAGCTCGGCATGCGCGTCCTGCGTGCGTCCGGCATCGAGTTCGAGGCGGAGGTGAGCTTCGGCGGGCTCCACCACTTGGTCGCCCCGCTTGCCGCCGAGACCGCCGTACTCGCACCCGACGCGCGACGTGCGATCGGCGTCGCCGTGGGACTCGCGCACGGTCCCGCGCCTGACCACCTTGCGCTGACAAACGCGCTGCTCGCCCTGCTCTCCGAAGCCGCCGGCCGGGACGGCGTGCTGGTGCTGGTCGACGACCTGCACTGGCTCGATCGCGCGAGCGCCACGCTGTTCGGCATCCTCGCGCGGCGCCTCGGTGGCTCGCGTATCGGCCTGCTCGGCGTCGTTCGGACCGGTGAGGGCAGCATGTTCGAGGGCGCCGGCCTCGCGGAGATTGCCGTCGGACCGCTCGACGAAGCCGCCGCGGCGGTACTCCTCGCCGAGGCGTTCCCCCAGATGCCGCCGCGGACGGCCCGGCAGGTGATCACCCAGGCCCAGGGCAACCCGCTCGCGCTGATCGAACTCCCGGCGCCTCTCGGCCCGACGACCGAACCTCCGCCCAGGCGCACACCGGTCGGCCGACGGCTGCAGCTGACCTTCGCCCGGCGGATCGACGCGCTGCCCGCCGACACGCGCGCCCACCTGCTCCTCGCGGCACTCGACGGAACCGGCTACCGGTTCCCGGCATTCCCGGCCGGCGAGCTCGAACCGGCCGAGCGCGCACGGCTGATCCGCATCCACCCGGTCACCCGCGAAATCCGGTTCCGGCATCCGCTCACCCGGTCCACCGTCGTCGAGCTGTCGACCGAAGAAGAACGGCGCGGAGCACACCGGCGGCTCGCGGGACGGCACCCGGCCGGCTCCGAGCGACGCGCCTGGCACCTCGCGGAGGCAGCGTCGGCACCCGACGAGCAGATCGCGCAGCTCCTTGAGGAAGCCGCCCTGAAGACCAAGGGACGCGGCGACCCGGTCGGCGCCATCACCTTCCTCCTGCGCGCCGCCGAGCTGAGTCCCGAACCCGACGAGCACCACCGCCGCGCCATGTTCGCGACCTACCTCGGTGCCGACGTCACCGGAGACCTCACCGACCCGCAGACGCACCTCGCCGAACACGGCGGGCACGGCCACACGGTGGCGGCCGCCGTCGCCGCCGCCTCCTACCTGGTGAACACCGGCGGCGACATCGACACCATCCACCGGCTACTGCTCGGCGCCCTGCGCACCACCCCCCAGCCGGTCGCAGCCTGGGACGCGCTGTTCACCGAGACCGTCTACGTCCTGCAGGCGAACTGCTCCTTCGGCTCCCGACCCGACCTGGCAGACGACTACTGGGCGGTCCTCGACCGGATCGGCCCCGAACCCCCGCGGGTCCTCGGCCTGCTCGGCGCCACGTACCTCGAGCCCACCCGACGGGCGGCGCCTTCGCTCCCGCTGCTCGACGAGGCAATAGCCGGCATCGGCGACCAGGCCGACCACGCCCACACGGTACAGCTGGGCATCGCGGCGCTGTACGTGGACCGGATCGCCGGATGCCGCGGCGCACTGTGGCGGGTGGTCGAGCACGGCCGCGGCGGCGGCGCAGTCGCGGCGGCACTCAAGGCGTACGCGCTGCTGGGGTTCGACGGCGTGCTGAGCGGCGACTGGGACGGCGTCCAGCGGCTCACCGAAGAGGGGCTCGCCGTCACGACCCGGCACCACTACCGGCTGCTCGGCGGCTTCCTGCAGTACAGCCGGGCGATGGTCGCCGCCGCCCGCGGCGAGCGCGAGACCGTCCGGCACCTCGCCGACGACCTGACGGCCTGGGCGGCACCGAACCGCATCAACTTCGTCCTTCAGCTCGCCGCACACGCCAAGGCCGTCGACGCGCTGAGCAACGGCGAGTTCGAGACCGCCTACCGCCACGCGGTCGAGGTCTGCTCGCCGCAGACCGTGCCCTCGCACAAGCCCGCGGCACTGTGGGTCCTGCTCGACCTCGTCGAGGCGGCCGTCCGCGCCGGCCGGACCGCGGAGGCGCGCGCGCACGTCGCCGACATCCAACGCTCAGGCGTCGCCTACCTCTCACCCCGCCTCGCCACGATCGTGGCCGCCGCCACGGGGATGACCGCCCCGACCGCCGCGTTCCGCGAGGCCTTCGACACCGCGCTCGCGACCCCGGGAGCAAGCCGCTGGCCGTTCACGCAGGCCCGGATCCGACTCGCCTACGCTGAACGCCTCCGCCGCGCACAGTCCCCCTCCGCATCCCGGCACCAACTCACCGACGCCCTCGACACCTTCGAACGCCTGGGCGCCGCCCCCTGGGCAGCCCGGGCACGCGCCGAACTCCGCGCAAGCGGCACACCCACCCCCCACCCGACCCCACGCCCTGCC
>NZ_WWJX01001133.1 GCF_009865215.1 Streptomyces sp. SID3343
GCTCGGCCGGGTCGTCCGCGCGCGTGTACACACAGGCGATGTCGATCCCCAATTCGGTCAGGACTTCGATGCTGCGACACCCGACCTCGTGGTGGGCGAACACGACGACGCTCATCGCGCGCACCGCCGCGCGGTCGGGGTGACCGGTGGGTTCGAGGCAGCGGTGACGGGGGCGTCCGGTGGGCACCAAACCTGTTCGCTCGCATACACAACGTCGACGGTACGCCTCGCCGGCTCGCCGAACCCGACGACGCACGGGGCACACCCGGTGACATTTCGCCGGCCGTGGGCGGGTTCAGCGGTGGCTTCCCTTCGCCCCGACTCGGCGCAGCCGCGCGGCCTCGGCGGGGGTCAGGTTCGGGTCGGCGAGCTTGGCGTCGGCCGCGTCGCGGACCCGAAAGTTCGGATCGCTCTCACTGGCGCTGCGGACGCCGCGCAGAAACAGGCCCCGGCCCAGTCGGGCGACGAGGCCGGGGGCGTCGGCGTTACCCACGGTCACCAGCGTCATCGCCAGATCGGCAGCGGGGTCTCCGGCTCCCGCGTTGCGCCAGTCGATGACGCTGGGGCCGCTCGGGGTCAGGACGACATTGCCCGGGTGGAAGTCCAGGTGCAGCACTCGGTCGTCGCCCGCCGTGGCGAACCGCTTCGGCAGCCACTCCGGGGCCGGCAGCGCGTGGAGCCGGTCGTGGAGGGAACCGAGGAGCCGACCGAGGGCCGGCAGCCGCCACGGCTGCCGAGACAGCGCTTCCAGCATGGTCGGCCCGGTCAGTCGCTCCAACACCATGTCGGTTTCGGTGATCTCGTACACGTGCGGAACCGGATAGCCGTTCGCCGCCAGGTGTCGCATCAGGCGCGATTCCTGTTCGGTCGGTCCGCCGTCCCGGTATCGTCGCAACACCCGCGACGCGTCCAGGGCGTACACATCGGCGTCCCGCCCCCGTGCGATCAGCTCCATGCCGGCCAGTCTGTCGCAGTGCGCCGTCGCCCACCCGGGTGATCACGCGATCCGCCCTCTTTTCGTGGTCATCGTCGGGCATGCGAGGATTTCCGGACATGCGGCCGACCCACCGACCGAAGGACTGGCGCTCATGCGCGACGAGAAGATCAGCGAATTCCTGAACCGACTCGCCGATCGTGTGCCCGCACCCGGTGGCGGGGCGTCCGCCGCGTTGCACGTCGCGCAGGCCGCGGCGTTGCTCGGCATGGTCGCGCGCTACACGACCGGCGACCGGTACGCGCAGCACGCGGCGTCGATCGCCGAGGTGATCGCGTTGACGGACGAACTGCGGTCCGTGGCGCTGCGGTTGGCGCAGGACGACGCGGACGCGTTCACGGCGGTGACGGAGTCGTACAAGCTGCCCAAGGATACGGAAGAGGCCGTGGCCGAGCGCTCGGCCACGATCGCCGCGGCGCTGGTGGGCGCGGCCAAGCCGCCGGCCGAGGTGATCGTGGTCGCGGCGGCGTGCGTCGAACTGGCCGAGAAACTGCTGCCGATCGGCAATCCGAACGTCGTCACCGACATCGCCGCCGCCGCGGAGGCCGCTCGCGCCGCCGCGACCACCGCGCGAGTGAACATCGAGATCAACCTCGCCGGCATCAAGGACGAGGGCGCCCGCGCCGAACTCACGTCCCAGGCCGGGCGCGTGGACGACATCGCGCTGCGTGCGGAGCAGGTCACCGCCGCCGTGCGCAAGGAGATCGCCCGATGACCGCCGTCGTCCTGTCGGGCCGCGAACTCGCCGCCGCGATCCGTACCGAAACCGCCGAGCGCGCCGCCGCGTTGGCGGCGGCCGGTACCACCGTCAAGCTCGCGGTGGTCGTGGCCACGGCCGACGAGTCGAGCGCGTGGTATGTGCGTTCGATCGCCAAGGCCGCCGCGAAGGTAGGCATCGGGTGCGACGTCGTCGACCTGGGCGCGGACGCCACTCCGGACGCGATCCGCGCCGCGTTGGCGGGGCTGAGCGCCGACGGCGCGGTACACGGGATCATCCTGCAGACGCCGCTGCCCGCCGGCGCGGTGCCCGAGGAGTTGGCGGGCGCGATCGCGTTCGGCAAGGACGTCGACGGCGCCAACCCGCTGTCCCTGGGTCGACTCGCCGCGGGCCTGCCGGCCTTCGCGCCGGCCACCGCGGCGGCGGTGGTGGCGATCCTGGACCATCACGGCATCGAATTGACGGGCCGTCACGTCGCGGTGGTCGGCCGCTCCACCGTGGTCGGCAAGCCGGCCGCGCACCTGCTGCTCGACCGAAACGCCACCGTCACCGTGTGCCACTCGCGTACCAAGGACCTGGCCGCGATCACCGCGAGCGCGGACGTGGTGGTGGCCGCAGCGGGCCGCCCCGGCCTGATCACCGCCGCCCACGTGGCCCCGGGCGCGACCGTGATCGACGTGGGCACCAACCCCACCGAAGACGGCGGCCTGGTAGGCGACGTGGCAGCCGACGAAGTCGCACAAATCGCCGGCGCCCTCACCCCGGTCCCAGGCGGAGTGGGCCCGGTGACCACAGCCCTACTCCTACACCACACCACAAGCGCCGCAACCCCCTGATCCCCCTGTTTCCCCAAGAGGCCGGACCAGCCCCACCACCGGCTGTAAAACCGCAGCCACCCCGCAAACAGCACGGGTGGTGCGGGCGGGAACCCAAAAAAACCCAAGCGCCAAGCGCACTCACCGCACCAGCCGAAAACAGTCCCGCACATCCCCCACGAACAACTCCGGCACCTCCATCGCCGCGAAGTGCCCGCCCCGCCCGTATTCGGCCCAGTGCACGATGTTCTCGGACAGCTCGGCCAACCGCCGCACCGGCCGCGCATGCTCGGCCGCGAAGACCGCGATCCCCGTGGGCGTCTCGGAACGCCCGCCCCCGATCGGCCCGCCGCGATGCGCTTCCCAGTACAGCCGCGCCGAAGACCCCGCAGTCCCGGTCAACCAATAGAGCATCACATTGGTCAGCATCCGATCCCGACCGACCGCGTCCTCCGGAACGGAAGCGGCGTCGGTCCACTCCTTGAACTTCTCCACGATCCAAGCGAGTTGCCCCACCGGCGAATCGGTGAGTCCATAGGCGAGCGTCTGCGGCCGCGTGTTCTGGATACTCGCGTAGCCCGACAACTCGGGCCAGGATGCGACCAGAGTGTCGAGCCGTGCGCGATCGTCGTCGGACAGCGTGGCCGATACGGCCGGATCCCGAGGTGGCGGCGTCAACAGCATGTTCAGGTGCACACCGACCACGTGCTCGGCGTCGACGACACCCAACTCGCGGGCGATCGTGTGCCCCCAGTCGCCACCCTGCGCGCCGTAGCGCCCGTATCCGAGCCGACGCATCAACTCGGCCCATGCCCGGGTGATCCGCGCGACGTCCCAACCACCACCGCACGTGCGCCCGGAGAGGCCGTAGCCCGGCAGCGACGGGATCACCACGTGGAACGCGTCCGCCGGATCCCCGCCGTGCCGCCGCGGATCGGTGAGCGGCCCGATGACGTCGAGGAACTCCACCACCGACCCGGGCCAACCGTGCGTGAGGATCAACGGCAGCGCGTCCGGCTCCGGAGAACGCACGTGCAGGAAGTGGATGTTCGCGCCGTCGATGGTCGTGGTGAACTGCGGGTGAGAGTTGAGCAGCGCCTCCTCGGCCCGCCAGTCGTAGACGTCCCGCCAATACCCGACCAGGTCCTTCAGGTATCCGAGCGGCACCCCCTGGGCCCACCCGATCCCCGGCACCTCGTCGGGCCACCGCACCGCCGACAGACGCCGACGCAGATCGTCCAACTCCGCCTGTGGTACCGCCAGTTCGAAGGGCCGCACATCGGCTCCGGCCGACCCGGGATCGATCACCACGATCAGCCTTCCTCGTTGCCGAACCCGTGCTGTGGGTCGCGCTGGTGGGGGTCGTTCCGGTTGTGCCCGACCCACCCCGCGTCCTGCCCCGAGCCTCGCGTCGAGCACCCCCGACGTCAAGACGTGGTGCCGAGGTCGGCCGGATCGGGACCGGCCCTCGCGCCCCGGCGGCCGACGACCAACCCGGGGGTTAGCCCCACCGGAGCCCGCCTGGTAACACGATCGCCCTGTGCGGATGCGGCCGGACATGCTGGTCACGGCATCCGCCACCACACTTCCGACGATTACCCAGGGGTTGGCACGTGCGTGAACAGGCTTGGCACAGGATCCGTTCTCCCAAGTGGCGGATCGGTCGGCGCTCGACCGTGCCGGCCGTGGCCGCGATGGCGGTGGGCGTCATGGCGATGAGCGTCCTGGCACCACCCGCCGCGTCCGCCGCCAAGAGGCCGGACAGCGTTCAGCAGGGCCTGAACGCACTGCTGCGCCCGGACGGCCCGCCCGCCGCGTTGGCGAGCGTCAAGGACCGCGACGGCCGTACCCGCACCTACACGGCGGGAGTCGGCGACCTGGCAACCGGCGCGAAGGTGCCCAGGGACGGGCAGGTGCGGATCGGCAGCAACACCAAGACGTTCACCGCCGTGGTCGTGCTGCAATTGGTCGCCGAAGGCAAGATCGATCTCGATGCCCCGGTCGAGACCTATCTGCCGAACCTCGTCCGCGGCGAAGGGATCGACGGACGCAACATCAAGGTCCGCGAGATTCTGCAACACACCAGCGGGCTGCCCAACTACAGCAACTACCTCGGCGACGACGTCCGATACTTCGAGCCGCGCGAGCTCCTCGACATCGCTCTCCGGCACAAGGCCGACTTCGAACCGGGCAAGGGCTGGCGCTACAGCAACACGAACTACGTACTGGCCGGCCTGATCGTGGAGAAGGTGACCGGCCGCCCCCTCGCCAAGGAGATGGACCGGCGGATCATCAAACGCATCGGGCTGCGGCACACCTATTTCCCGGCCCCCGGTGACGCGACCATCCGAGGAGCCCACCCCAAGGGCTACTACCAGGATTCGCCGGGTGCACCGCTGCTCGACGTGACCGAAACGGACCCCTCGTGGGGCTGGGCGGCCGGTCAGCTGATCTCCACCGACTCCGACGTCAACCGGTTCTTCACCGCGCTCCTGGACGGCCGCCTGCTCCCGCAGGCCCAGCTCGACCGGATGCGCGCCGACACCGTTCCCGCCGAAGGCACCTTCGGCCCGGGCGCCCGCTACGGGTTGGGGATCGTGAGCAAGCCCCTGCCGTGCCGCAACGGCGGCCTGTACTGGGGTCACGGGGGTAGTTTCCCCGGCTACGAGACCCGAGGCGGCGCCACCGACGACGGCCGCGCCGCCAACGTCGCGGTGACCATGCAGCTGAACGACGAGGCGGCCCGGGCGCGCGTCGACAGTGTCGTGGAGACGGCCCTGTGCCGCTGAAGCACGCCTCCTGAGGTCTGCCCGGCGGGTCACTCACCCGGCCGAGGGCGATCGGCCGCCGCCGTCACGTTCACCCGTCGGCCACGGTCGCCCTTCGGCTCTCGCCCTCGATCTCGGCCCGGTACGCCTCCAGGCGGTCGGCCAGTTCCACCGGTCGGGCAAGGGCGAGCAGGTGGCCGCCGGGCAGCTCGTCGGGGGTGATGCCCAGTCGTTCCCGAGCCACGCGGCGCTGGAACCCGGCGGGGAAGAAGCGGTCGTCCGTGCCGACCAAGACCCGGGTCGGCACGTCGGGCCACGCGCTCAGCGGCCACGGCTTCGCGAACACGGCGTCGGACTGACCGTGTTGATGCGCCCACGTCCGGGCGACGAGGGACGGCGACACGTCGTGCAGAAAGTAGAGGAGCGGGTCGAACGCGGCGTCGGCGGCGCGTCCCTCGCGTACGTTGTTCGCACGCAGCGCCGCGTCCTGGTCGGTGTTGCCCCACCATTCACCGGCGGTCTCGCCGGGCCTGGGGATCATCGCGTTGACGAGCACGAGGAGCGCCGTCGGCAGCCGCGCCGCCGCGAGCGACGCGCTGAAGCCGCCCAACGACTGCCCGACCACGATCACCCG
>NZ_WWJX01001134.1 GCF_009865215.1 Streptomyces sp. SID3343
TGATCTCGGGCCTCATCCTCAGCGGTGTGCGGCCGATCTGGGTCGACCCGACCTGGGACCCGGACCTCCACCTGGCACACCCGCCGCAGCCCGACGCGTTCGAGGCGGCGTTCGCCGAACACCCGGACGCACGTGGGGCGTTGGTGACCAGCCCCACCCCGTACGGCACGTGCGCGAACCTGTCCGCGATCGCCGACGTGTGCCATCGCCGCGGCAAGCCGCTGATCGTCGACGAGGCGTGGGGCGCGCACCTGCCCTTCCACCCGGACCTGCCCACGTGGGCGATGGACGCCGGCGCCGACGTGTGCGTCACCAGCGTGCACAAGATGGGCGGCGGCCTGGAACAGAGCTCGGTCTTCCACCACCAGGGCGACCTGGTCGACCCCCAGGTGCTGCGCTCCCGGGCCGACCTCCTGGGCACCACGAGCCCCAACGTCCTGATCTACGCGGCACTGGACGGGTGGCGCGCGCACATGGTCCGGGACGGACGCGAGCTGCTCGGCAATGCGCTGCGCCTGGCAGACAACGTCCGTGAACGGATCGAGGGGATCGACGGCCTGCACGTCGACCGCGCCGAGTTCGTCGGCCCCGACCGAGCCCACGACATGGACCCGCTCCAGGTCATCGTCGACATCTCCGCCCTGGGACCCACCGGCTACGCCGCCGCCGACTGGCTGCGCGAACACCACCGGATCAACCTGCACGTCTCGGACCACCGCCGGATCAGCGCCCAGCTCACCTACGCGGACGACGAACAGACCGCGGCCACGCTGACGGAGGCCCTGCACGACCTGGCGCGACACGCCGCCGGCCTGGCCCGGGGCGCCCGCGTCGAGGTCCCGGCGCCGTCCGAACTGCGCCTGGAACAGGTACACCTGCCCAGGGACGCCTACTTCGCGCGCACCGAACAGGTCCCGGTCCGCGAGGCCGCCGGACGCATCGCCGCAGAGATGCTGACCCCGTATCCCCCCGGCATCCCCGCCGTCCTGCCCGGTGAGCGGATGACCGCACCCGTGCTGGACTACCTCGTCTCGGGCGTCGCCGCCGGCATGGTCGTCCCCGACGCGATCGACCCCAAGCTCGACTCGATCCGCGTGGCGGTACGCGACATCGACGGGTGACTCGCCCGGCCCCGACCGTCGACACCACCACGAGGGCCGATCCCGCCCCGGCCCCTCGTCGCGGTCGCCGCGAGCCGGTACCGCCGGACGAGTCTCCACCCGGACGGACCGCGCATGCCTGTCGGGCGCCCGGGTAGCGGCCCCGTGTCGTCGCACGACGACGCGAGCGAGACGCGAACGAGGTGAGCAAGGTGCCGAGAGGATCGAGCCCGAAGCGGGAACGCCAGTACGAGCACATCAAGGACAGCGCGAAGAAGCGCGGCGAGAGCACCGACCGGGCCGAGGAGATCGCCGCGCGCACGGTGAACAAGGAACGCGCCCAGGCCGGCGAATCCAAGACCGCGAGCCGTACGTCCCTCAAGGACAAGCCCGCGCCGCAACGCGGCGGCGAGCACTCGCACAGCGGAGCACAGGGCCCCACCTACGACCAGCTCTACGCGGACGCCCAACGCCGCGGCATCAAGGGCCGCTCGTCGATGAACAAGAAGCAACTCCAGCAGGCCCTCGGCCGATAGCCGCGCCCGTTCCGTGCCGGTGACCGCCGGCAACCGCAGTGCCGCCCGTCCCGACCCCTCCCCCCGGCCGCAGCACGAGCGGCCGCATCGGGACCGTCGCGTTCGGACGTCGAACGGCGGGCGTCGAGTGTCCGGCGATGCGCGTCCCATGGAGGGAAGTCTCATGTCGGAGAAGGTCGCCGATCACATCCTCGCCAGGTTGCGGGAGTGGGGCGTCGAACACGTCTTCGCCTACGCGGGTGACGGCATCAACGGGTTGCTCGCCGCCTGGGGACGGGCCGACGACCACCCGAAGTTCGTACAGGCCCGACACGAGGAGATGGCCGCGTTCGAGGCCGTCGGCTACGCCAAGTTCTCCGGGCGCGTGGGGGTGTGCGCGGCCACGTCCGGGCCGGGCGCGATCCATCTGCTCAACGGCCTGTACGACGCCAAGCTCGACCACGTACCGGTGGTCGCGATCGTCGGGCAGACCGCGCGCACCGCGATGGGCGGCTCGTACCAGCAGGAAGTGGACCTGGCGAGCCTGTACAAGGACGTGGCCTCCGAGTACTGCGAGACGGTGACCGTGCCCGAGCAACTGCCCAACGTGCTCGACCGGGCGATGCGCATCGCGTACGCGCGGCGCACCGTGACCGCCGTGATCATCCCGGGGGACGTGCAGGAACTCGACTACAGCGCGCCCGGCCACGCGTTCAAGATGGTGCCCTCCAGCCTGGGTCTGTCCCGGTTCGCGCCGGTGCCCTCCGACGAGGATCTGCGGCGCACCGCCGACCTGTTGAACGACGGCGAGAAGGTCGCGATCCTGGTCGGTCAGGGCGCCCGCGGCGCCCGGGCCGAGGTGGAGGAACTCGCGGAGCTGCTCGGCGCGGGGGTCGCCAAGGCGTTGCTCGGCAAGGATGTGCTCTCGGACGAACTGCCGTACGTGACCGGCTCGATCGGCCTGCTCGGCACCAGGCCCTCGTACGAGCTGATGACCGGATGCGACACGTTCGTGGCGATCGGGTCGAACTTCCCCTACTCGCAGTTCCTCCCGGAGTACGGCCGGGCGCGCGGCGTGCAGATCGACATCGACCCGTCGATGATCGGACTGCGGTACCCCTACGAGATCAACCTCGTCGGCGACGCGCACGAGACGCTTCGGCGGCTGCTGCCGCTGGTTCGGGCGAAGAAGCACGGCAAGTGGCGCAAGGGCATCGAATCGAACGTGGCCCGCTGGTGGGAGGTCATGCAGCGGCGAGCCGCAGTGGACGCCGACCCGATCAACCCCGAATACGTGGTCCACTCCCTGGACGCGCTGTTGCCCGACGACGTGATCGTGACGGCCGACTCCGGCTCGTCCGCGAACTGGTACGCCCGGCACCTGCGGATGCGCGGGAGCATGCGCGGGTCGCTGTCGGGGACGCTGGCCACCATGGGCCCGGGCGTGCCGTACGCCATCGGCGCCAAGTTCGCGCACCCCGACCGGCCGGTGATCGCCCTGGTCGGGGACGGCGCGATGCAGATGAACGGGATGGCCGAGCTGATCACCGCGGCCAAGTACCGGGGCGAGTGGAGCGATCCACGCCTGGTCGTCGCGGTGTTGAACAATGGCGACCTCAACCAGGTCACGTGGGAGATGCGGGCCATGGAGGGCGCGCCGCAGTTCGAACCCTCACAGCACCTGCCCGACGTGCCCTACGCCGACTTCGCCCGCTCGATCGGCCTGGGCGGGGTTCGGGTGGAGAAGCCGGACGACGTGCAACCCGCGTGGCGCGAGGCGTTGGCCGCGGACCGCCCGTTCGTGATCGACTTCCGTACCGACCCCGCGGTGCCGCCGATCCCGCCGCACGCCTCGCTCCGGCAGATCGAGTCGGCCGCGTCGGCGATCGTGCACGGCGACAGCGACCGGGGCGGCATGATCCGCCAGGGCGTCAAGGCCAAGATCCAGGAGATGCTGCCGGGCGGGCGCGATCGAGGGGACCGCCCCGGCGCGCGCGAGGGGCAGTGAGCACGGTGCCGGCACCGACTCGCGATTCGACGCCCGTCCCCGTTCTCGATCGCCTGGTCCGCAACGTGCGACACGGCCGGTTCGAGCGCACCCTCGCCCTGCTGACCGCCGCCGGGTCGCTGGTGACCGCCGCCGAGGTCTACCTCGAACACGACCGGGCCGGTTTCGGCAACCGGATGATGTGGTGGCCCGTCGTGCTGGGCCCCGTCGGCGCGGTCGCCGGCGTGGCCGGGTTCGCGAGCCGGCGGATGGCCAAGACGGCGCTGCCGATCGCCTCCGCCGCGATCGTGGCCAACGGATTGCAGGGCACCTACCTGCACACGCGCGGCATCGCGCAAAAGCCCGGCGGCTGGTCGATGGCCCGCTACAACGTCGAGATGGGGCCGCCGTTGTTCGCCCCGCTGTTGGTGACCATGGTCGGCGGGATGGGCCTGGTGGCCGCGGTGCTGCGCCGGGAGGACCACGCGTGACCCGCGAGCGGGAGCCCGTGCAGGACGCGGCGCCCGGCGGGCCCAACCGGCGCTTCCCCGGCTACGACGTCCGCTCCCAGGCGGCGACCTGGGACCCGGTCACCGCTGCGGCCGTGACGGCCCGCACCCGCGTACGCGACAGCGACCTGCGCTTCTTCACCCGCCGGGAAGCGGCCGTCGCGTCGGTGCTGCTCGACCATCTCCTCGCGCAATGGGACGAACCCGGGGTCCCGGTCCTGCACATGGTCGACGAACGCCTCGCGGACGGGCACACCGACGGGTGGCGCTACGCGGACATGCCCGAGGACGGGCGAGCCTGGCGCGCCTCCCTCGCCGGGTTGGATCGCGACGCCCGCGACCGACACGAGGGGAGCGCGTTCGTGGCGCTGACCCGATCGAGGCAGGCGCGCCTGATCCGGGCGATCCGCGAACTCGGGGACACGCCTTGGCACACGATGCCCGCGGGGCGGGTCTGGAGCCTGTGGACGCGCTACGCCTGCACGGCGTTCTACGCGCACCCCCTGGCCTGGAACGAGACAGGTTTCGGCGGCCCCGCCTACCCACGCGGCTACGCGCGCACGGGAGTGGACCGACGCGAGGCGTGGGAGGTCGCGGACGCGGATCCGCGCGACCCCGTAGCCCGGGGACCGGTTGCCCAAGGGGCAAGCGGGAGGCAGCCGGTGGGTGGGCAACCGAGCGAGGGAGCGCCCGGCCCGGGATCGGCCGCGGCGGGAAGCGAGGACGCACGATGAGTGCGAACGCCCCGCGCACCGGCGCCCGCCGGCTGCGCGCCGCCCGCGAAACGCTGCGCGAGAACCTGCGCTCGGATCACGCGGTCCGCGAACGCAACGCGTCCGCCTGGCTGTTGCCCAACGACGGGACCCGCTTCGACCAACGCGCGATCCGCGACATGCGCCGGCACGCCCCCGAGGACGAGGTCGACCTCGTGATCGTCGGCTGCGGCGCCGGCGGCGCGACCCTCGCCCAGCGGATGGCCCGAGCCGGCTGGTCCGTGGTCTGCCTGGAAGCCGGCCCCTTCTGGAACCCGGACACCGACTGGGTCAGCGACGAGGCCGGGTCGCACAAGCTGTACTGGACCGAGCCGCGGGTGATCTCCGGCGCGGACCCCGTACCGATGGGGTCGAACAACTCCGGCCGAGGCGTCGGCGGTTCGATGGTGCACTTCGCGGGCTACGTACCCCGCCTGCACCCATCAGACTTCGCCACCCACACACGCGACGGAGTGGGCGCCGACTGGCCATTGGCGTACGAGGACCTGCGCCCCCACTACGAGCGCATCGAGCACGAACTGCCCGTCGCGGGCCAGTACTGGCCATGGGGCGACCCGCACCCCTACCCGTACGCGCCGCACCCCGTCGGCGGCAACGGCGAGATCTTCCTGCGGGGCGCGGCGGCCTCGGGCATCGAGGCCCGGGTGGGGCCGGTGGCGATCACCAACGGGCGCTTCGGGAACCGGCCGCACTGCATCTACCGCGGCTTCTGCCTCCAGGGCTGCAAGGTCAACGCCAAGGCCTCACCGCTGATCACCCACGTGCCCGACGCCCTCGCCCACGGCGCCGAGATCCGCGCCGACTGCATGGCCACCCGCGTGGACATCGACCCGCGAGGACACCTGGCGACCGGCGTGCACTATCGACACGAAGGGCGGGAGTACTTCCAACGAGCGCGTACCGTCGCCGTCGCCGGGTATTCCATGGAGACGCCTCGACTGTTGCTCAACTCGGCGAACGAGCGCTTCCCGCACGGCCTGTGCAACGACCACGATCTGGTGGGTCGCTACCTCATGGTCCAGGGGGCCCCGCAGACCGCCGGCCGGTTCCGGGAGGAGATTCGCATGTACAAGGCCCCGCCGCCGGAGGTCTCCTCCGAGGAGTTCTACGAGACCGACCCCGCCAAGCCCTATCGGCGCGGGTTCTCCGTCCAGACCGTGTCGCCGCTGCCGATCACGTGGGCCGAACACGTCACCGCCCAGGGGCACTGGGGCGAGGACCTGCGCACCTACATGCGCGACTACGTCCACTGGGCCACCCTCGGCGCGCTGTGCGAACTCCTGCCGCAGGCCGACAATCGGGTCACCCTCGCCGCCGAGAAGGACCGACACGGCCTTCCGGTGGCCGAGTTCGCGTACACCCAGTGCGACAACGACCGGGCCCTGATCAAGGCGGCCACGCACGTGATGGAGGACATCCTGCGCGCGGCCGGCGCTCAAGAGGTCATGACGATCAACCGCTACGCCCACCTCGTCGGCGGTTGCCGGATGGCCGCCGACGAAACCACCGGCGTGGTCGACCGGGACCTGCGCACCTTCGCCGTGCCCAATCTGCTGATCACCGACGGCAGCGTCCTGCCGACCCAGGGCAGCGCCAACCCCGCGCTGACCATCATGGCCCTGGTCGACCGCGCCGCCGGTGAACTCGCCGCGGGCGCCCGCTCGGGCCCACGCGCGCCCCACGACCGCCGGGAGGCACGATGAGCAGGCTCGACCCCGCCGTGGACGCGCTCACGGTCACCACCCACACCGTGCCCACCGACGCGCCCGAGGGCGACGGCACCCTGACCTGGGAGGCGACCACGATCGTCGTCGTCCAGGCCCACGCCGCCGACACCACCGGCCTCGGCTGGACCTACGCCGCGCCGGCGACCGCGGCGGTGATCCGCGACGAACTCGCCGCCTCGATCGTGGGCCGACCCGCGTGGGACATACCCGCCGCCAACGAGGCGATGAACCGGGCGGTACGCAACATCGGCCGCCCCGGCCTGGTCGCGTGCGCGATCTCGGCCGTCGACATCGCGCTGTGGGACCTCAAGGCCCGACTGCTGGACCTGCCCCTGGTCGACCTCCTGGGCGCCGCCCGCTCCGACGTCCCCGTGTACGGCAGCGGCGGGTTCACCACCTACGACGACGACCGCCAAGACCGTCAACTACGCGCGTGGGTCGAGGACCGAGGGATCCCACGCGTCAAGATCAAGATCGGCGAGTCGTGGGGTGGCCGCGAGCGTCGCGACCTCGAACGCGTCGTCCGGGCCCGGGCCTCGATCGGCGACCGCACCCGCCTGTACGTCGACGCCAACGGCGCCTACGACCGCAAGCAGGCCGTGCGGATGGGTCGCGCGCTGGTCGACCTCGACGTGCGCTGGTTCGAGGAACCGGTCTCCTCCGACGACCTCGCCGGCCTGGCCGCGGTCCGCGACGCGGTGGTCACCGACGTCGCGGCCGGCGAATACGGGTACGCACTGCCCTACTTCGCCGCGATGACCGCGGCCCGTGCCGTCGACTGCCTGCAAGCCGACGCCACCCGCTGCGGCGGCCTCACCGTGTGGCTCCGGGCCGCCGCCCTCGCCCAGGCGCACGGCCTGGACGTCTCCGGACACTGCGCGCCCCACGCGCACGCCCACGTCGCCGCCGCGATCCCCAACCTGCGCCACCTGGAGTGGTTCCACGACCACGTGCGCATCGAGAACCTCCTCTTCGACGGCACCCTGGACCCCACCGGCGGCTCGATCACCCCCGGCACCGGCGGCCCCGGACACGGACTCACCCTGCGCCCGGACCGCGCCGAACGCTTCCGAGTCGGGTGAGGCGGATGGACCGCGGACGAGCCGACCCGGACTTTCCACCGCAGGCCCTGCGCGAGTACGCGCTGCTCGCCGACGGGGAGCGCGGGGCACTCATCGGCCCCCGGGGCGACATCGTGTGGATGTGCGCGCCCCGCTGGGACCGCGATGCCGTCCTCGGCGCGCTGATCGGCGGCCCCGGCGTCTACGCCGTCACCCCCGGGGGCCGCTTCGTGTGGGGAGGACACTACGAGGACGGCACCCTGATGTGGCGCAGCCGCTGGGTCACCGAGGACGGCGTCGTCGAATGCCGCGAAGCCCTCGCCTTCCCCGGCGACCCGCACCGCGCCGTGCTGCTGCGCCGCATCGTCGCCGTCGACGCCCCGGCTCGGGTGAAGGTGGTGTTCGCGGCGGCGGCCGGATTCGCCGACCGCCTCGCGCCGACCCCCACCCGTGACGAGGACGGCCGGTGGAACACCCGCATCGGCGAGTTGCGCCTGCGCTGGTCCGGAGCCGGGAGGGCCCGGCCGGACGAAAACGGTCGACTGGTCCTGGACCTCCGGCTGACCGCCGGGGAGCGGCACGACCTGGTCCTGGAAATCGGCGACGGCCCCCCACCCGCCCCCGTCGACCCCGACCGGGCCTGGCACGACACCGCCCGTGCCTGGGCCGAGGCGGTGCCCCGGCTGGAGGACACGCTCGCGCCCCGCGACGCCCGCCACGCCTACGCGGTCATGCGCGGATTGACCGCCTCGACGGGCGGGATGGTCGCCGCCGCCACGACCAGCCTGCCCGAACGCGCCGAGGCCGGCCGCAACTACGACTACCGCTACGTGTGGATCCGCGACCAGTGCTACGCAGGCCAGGCGGTCGCCGCCGCCGGAGGGCACCCGCTGCTCGACGACGCGGTGCGCTTCGTCGGCGCGCGCCTGCACGAGCACGGCCCCGGTCTGCGCCCGGCCTACACCGCCGCGGGCGGCCCGATCCAGGACCAGCGCCGCCTGGACCTGCCCGGTTACCCCGGCGGATACGACCTGGTCGGCAACCGGGTCAACGGCCAGTTCCAACTCGATGCCTTCGGCGAAGCCCTCCTGCTGTTCGGCGCGGCAGCCGACCACGACCGTCTCGACGCCCCGACGCGAGCCGCCGCGCACGTCGCGGCGAAGGCGATCGCCGAACGTTGGCACGAACCCGACGCCGGCATCTGGGAGTTGGCACCGCGTGCGTGGACACACAGTCGACTCGCGTGCGCGGCCGGCCTGCGTGCGACGGCAGCGCACCTGCCGGACCCGGACGCGTGGCGCCGACTGGCCGACACGATCGTGACCCACACCGCCGCACACAACCTGCACCCCGACGGCCGTTGGAAACGCTCACCCGACGACGGGACATCGGACGCGGCGCTGTTGCTCCCACCCCTGCGCGGCGCGCTCGCCGCGGCGGACCCACGCACTCGGGCCACCCTGGACGCCTATCGCGCGGAACTGACGGACGACCACTACGCGTACCGCTTCCGCCACGACGGACGCCCCCTCGCCGAGGCCGAAGGCGCCTTCCTGCTCTGCGGGTTCCTGATGGCACTCGCCGAACACCAACAGGGCCACGACGTCGAGGCGCACCGCTGGTTCGAACGCAACCGGGCCGCGTGCGGGCCGCCCGGCCTGTTCTCCGAGGAGTACGACGTCACCCAACGGCAACTGCGCGGCAACCTGCCGCAGGCATTCGTGCACGCGCTGATGCTCGAAAGCGCCGCCCGCCTGACCAAGCCCCGGCCGGCACACAAACCCCGGCCTACACCCAAACCTCGGCCTGTACAAGGGAAGCGATCATGACCCGAACCGTCGTCGTCACCGGAGCAAGCGCCGGCATCGGCCGCGCCACCGCCCGCCTGTTCGGCGCCCGAGGCGACCGCGTGGCACTGCTCGCCCG
>NZ_WWJX01001135.1 GCF_009865215.1 Streptomyces sp. SID3343
ATGCTCACGCTGTGCGTACCGCTGCTGCGCCGGCTGTCCGGGCGGCCCGAACCGCGGCCGCGCCGGATCCGGGCCGGCGTGGACATCGCCGGGCACCCGCACGACACCCGGCTCGTACCGATGCGCGCCGACAAACCGCTCGCGTTCGCCGGTCCGGCGATGCTGCGCGGGCTCGCCGTGGCCGACGGCATCGCCGTCGTGCCGCCGGGTGGCGTGCGCGCGGGCGAGCGAGTAGAGGTGCTCGGGGCGCCTCGATGAAGACGGTGCGCTTCCCCGACGACCGACCTGCGGATCGGCGCGGCCCGCGCGGTGCGCTGGCCCGGCCGATGCCGGCGCTGCGCAAACGCACCGAGGGACCGGCGGGGCTCGCCGGTCAGGCGGGCGCCACCGTACACATCCCCAAGGAACGTCCCGGCCCGCTGGTGCAGGTGCTGCGCCGGTTCGGGATGGCGCTGTTGGTGCTGGCCCTGACGATCCTCATCGTCTACGTCGACCGCGACAACTACCGCGACAGCGTCGACGACCGGGTCTCGTTGCTCGACTGTGTCTACTACGCCACGGTCACTCTCTCCACGACCGGCTACGGCGACATCGTCCCCGCCGGCGACGCCGCCCGCCTGGTCAACGTCGTGCTGATCACGCCGCTGCGCGTGGTCTTCCTGATCATCCTCGTCGGCACGACCCTCGAAGTCCTCACCGAGCGCACGCGGGAACTGCTGCGGCTCAACCGCTGGAGGTCCACGTTGCGCGACCACACCATCCTCGTCGGCTACGGCACGACCGGATACAGCGCCGTCCACACGCTCATGGCCCAGGGCGTCTCGCGGGACAACATCGTCATCGTCGACTCCGACCCCGAGGCGGTGTCCGAGGCGAGCGACGACGACAAGCTCGTGGTGGTCTCGGGCGACGCTACCCGGGCCGAGGTGCTGCGTCGGGCGGAGGTCGAGCGGGCCCGCAACATCATCGTGTCGGTCAACCGCGACGACACCGCCGCGCTCGTCACGCTGACCGCCCGCCAGCTCAATCGGCGCGCGTGGATCGTGGTCGCCGTCCGCGAGGACGAGAACGCGCCGCTGATCCGGCAGAGCGGCGCCGACTCGGTGGTCACCACCGCGAGCGCGGCCGGCCGACTGCTGGGAGTGTCCATGCTCAGCCCGAACGTCGGCGAGGTGATGGAGGACCTCATGCACTACGGCCAGGGCATGGACCTGGTCGAGCGCCCGATCGACAAGCGCGAGGCGGGTCGGTCGCCGGGCGAGTGCGGCGATCTCGTCGTGGCCGTCGTGCGCGGCCACCGCACGCTGCGACACGACGATCCCGAGGCCGCGGTGCTGAGCGCGGGCGACCGACTCGTCGTCATCAAGTCGCACAAGTCCCACCAGAAGCCGACCGCCTCATAGTGTGGGTGGTATGTACGCGATCACGATTGCCGAGCCGGGCGGACCCGAGGTACTCACGTGGACCGAGGTCCCCGACGAGAGTCCCGAGCCCGGGGAAGTACTGGTGGAGGTGGCCGCTTCGGCGGTCAACCGCGCCGACCTGATGCAGCGTCAGGGGTTTTACGAACCACCGCCGGGCGCGTCGCCCTACCCGGGCCTGGAGGCGTCGGGGCGGATCGTCGCCGTCGGCGCGGGAGTGTCCGGGTGGGCGGTGGGCGATCAGGTGTGCGCGCTGCTCGCGGGCGGCGGCTACGCCGAGCGGGTCCGGGTCCCGGTGGGGCTGCTGCTTCCGGTGCCCAAGGGGGTCGACCCGGTGTCCGCCGCCGGGTTGCCCGAAGTGGTGTGCACCGTGTGGTCGAACGTGTTCATGGTCGCCCACCTGCGCCGCGGCGAGAACTTCCTGGTGCACGGCGGGTCGAGCGGCATCGGCACCATGGCGATCCAGCTCGCGTCCGCGCTCGGGGCCCGGATCTTCACCACCGCCGGCTCCGAGGCCAAGCTCGCGCGGTGCCGCGAGTTGGGTGCCGACGTCACGATCAACTACCGCGAAGAGGACTTCGTCGCCCGGGTACAGGAGGCCACGGACGGCGCGGGCGTCGATGTGGTGCTGGACAACATGGGCGCCAAGTATCTCGACCGCAACGTCGACGCGCTCGCGGTCAACGGTCGACTCGTGGTGATCGGCCTCCAGGGCGGAGCACGCGGCGAACTCGACCTCAACAAGCTGCTGCGCAAGCGCGCCGCGATTGCCGCGACCTCCCTGCGCGCGCGACCGCTCGCCGAGAAGTCCGCGATCGTGGCGGCGGTGCGCGAGCACGTGTGGCCGCTGATCGAGTCCGGGCGGATCGCGCCGATCATCGACCGCGTCATGCCGATGTCCGAGGCCGCGGCGGCGCATCGGCTGGTGGAGGAAAGCAGCCACATCGGCAAGGTGTTGCTGAGCGTGCACTGACGTCGACCCGGGCGGGCCGGTGGCCGTCGGCCCGGACGAGCCTGCGGCCGGACGAATGAAAATCGGACGGCCATCTCGATGCGGCGAATGTCGGTTAATGGGATGAATGTCGATTTTCCTTAGTCTGACGGCATGCCTTCCCCCGGCGGCTTCGCGCGTCGACTGGCTGCCGGGTGCGTGCTCGCGGTGGCGGTCGCCCTTCCCGGTACGGCCGCGCTCGCGACGGCCACGCTCGCGAGCGTGGACCCGGGCGTGCTCGCGGCGCCTGCGCCCGGGCCGTCCGCGCCGGCCTCGGCCCCGCCGCCCGCGCCCGCACCGGCC
>NZ_WWJX01001136.1 GCF_009865215.1 Streptomyces sp. SID3343
GCCGATCTGGACGACCCGCTGCCGGCCGTGCGCGAACCGTACCCGGGCCCGACGGTGGACCTGCCCAGGCCCGACCTGGACCGAGTGCGCCGTGACGACCCCACGCTCACCGAGGTCCTGGAGACCCGCCGTTCGGTACGCGCGCACGACGACGCGGCGCCGCTGACGCTCGCGCAACTCGGCGAGTTCCTGTACCGCACGTCGCGCAACCGGGCGATCTACCGCGAGGACCGCCAGGAGATCGGCGACCGCCCCTACCCGTCCGGCGGTCGCTGCCACGAACTGGAGCTGTATCCGCTGGTCAACAACGTCGAGGGGCTCGCGCCCGGGCTGTACCACTACGACCCGCAGCGGCATCGGCTGGAGACGGTCGCCGCTCCCGGCCCGGCGGTCGCCCGGTTGTCGGACGTCGCGCGGGCGACGTCGCTGATGACCGCGCCGCCGCAGGTGGCGCTGGTGGTGAGCGCGCGCTTCGGCCGGGTGATGTGGAAGTACCAGACCATGGGCTACGCGCTCGTGCTCAAGCACGTGGGCGTGCTCTACCAGACGATGTACTGCGTCGCGACCGCGATGGGCCTGGGCGCGTGCGGTCTCGGCGGCGGTGACTCCGACATGTTCGCGCTGGCCACCGGCAACCGGTGGGAACGCGAAGGCAGCGTCGGCGAGTTCCTGCTCGGCACGATCGGCCCCGAGCCGGACCACCCGGACGGCGCCGGCCCGGAGGAGGGCCGATGAACTTTCGCCGCGAGGCCCTGGAGGCGCTCAAGGCGCCGGAGGACCTGGACGCGCCGATCCGGCTGGTGCGGCCGCGCGCGTGGGCGCTGCTCGTCGCACTCGCGCTCCTGGTGTCGTGTACGGCCGCGTGGTCGGTGACCGGCACCCTCCCGCGCAAGGTCAAGGTGCCGGGCATCCTCACCCATCCGCTCGGCGTCTCGCGGGTGCAGAGCCCGCAGACGGGCCTGGTGTCCAACCTGTTCGTCGACTCCGCGACGCTCGTGCCCAAGGGCACGCCGGTGCTGTCGGTGGTCGACCAGCAGGGCGCGACGCAGATCGTGCGCGCGCCGTTCGCCGGCCGGGTGATCGGCCTGCTCGTCTCCAGCGGACAGTACATCTCGGCCGGCACCACGTTCATGACCGTCGAGCGCACCGACGCCAACGACGATCGCCTGCTCGCCACCTTGTTCGTGTCGCCGCGCAGCGCCGGCATGCTCCGCCAGGGCGGCCAGGTGGACGTGTCCGTCCAGTCCGCGCCGTCCCAGGCCTTCGGCCTGTTGCGCGGCCGCATCACCGCGATCGACCAATTCCCGTACACCGAACAGCAGGTCGCCGACTTCCTCGGTGGCAACCAGCAGGCCGCGGCCCGGCTGATGTCCAACGGCAGCGTGGTCCGGATCACCGTCGACCTCGACACCGACCCGCGCACACTCAGCGGCTACCGGTGGTCCAACAAGGCCGGCCCGCCGTTCCGGATCGACTCGCAGACACCCGTCACCGGCTTCGCCCGCCTCCCGGGCGAGAGCCCCATCGATTGGCTGCTCCCCGGATGACCACCATCTCGCCGCCCCCGCCGGCCGGGGCACCGCCCGCTCCGGAAGGTCGCCGACGCCGGGAGCCCGAACGCCGGATGTCGGTCCGCACCCCCACGGTCATCCAACTGGAAGGAGTCGAGTGCGGCGCCGCGGCCCTGGCCATGGTGCTCGCGCACTTCGGTCGATTCGTGCCGCTGGAGGAGCTGCGGCACGCGTGCGGGGTCTCTCGCGACGGCGCCAAGGCCGCGAACCTGCTGCGCGCCGCCCGCTCGTACGGACTCACCGCGCGCGGGCTGCAGATGGACACCGCCGCCTTGGTCGAGACCCACCCGCCGGCCATCCTGTTTTGGAAGTTCAACCACTTCGTGGTCTACGAGGGCATGGGCCGGCGCCTGCTCGGGGGGCCGATCGTACGGCTCAACGACCCGGCCGAGGGCCGTCGGGTGGTCACCACCGAGGACTTCGACGCGGCCTTCACCGGCATCGTGCTCACGTTCGAGCCGGGACCGGACTTCCGGCGCGGCGGTCGGCCGCCCCGGCTGCTCGCCGACCTGAAGGCGCGCTACCGCAGCAGCGGCGGCGCGCTGTTGCTCGCGCTGTTCGCCAGCCTGTTGCTGATCCTGCCCGGGCTGGCCGCGCCCGCCTTCACCCGGGTGTTCATCGACCGGGTTCTCACCGGCGGTGACCACTCGTTCCTGCCCGCGCTGCTCACCGCGATGGCGCTGGCGACCGCGGTCACCCTCGGCCTGACGATGCTGCAACAAGGCCAGTTGCTCCAGGTGGAGTCCGCGTCGTCGATCCGCAGTTCGGTGCGGGTGGTGCGACATCTGTTGCGGCTGCCCGTGGTGTTCTTCACCCAGCGCAATCCCGCCGAGATCAGCAAACGGGTCTCCGCCAACAACACCATCGCCCAGATCCTGTCCCGCGACGTAGCCACCACCGTGGTCAGCATGCTCCTGGTGGTGGTCTACGCGGGCCTGCTGTGGACCTACGACGCGCAACTCACCGTGGTCGGGGTCGGCGTCGCGATGCTCAACATCGTGGTCCTGCGCCTGGTGTCGCGGATGCGCGTGGACGCGGTGTCCAAACTGCGCGCCGACCGCTCCGGGTTGGTGTCCACGTCGTTCAACGGGCTCCAGTTGATCGAGACGATGAAGGCGTCGGGCGCCGAGAGCGACTACTTCAAACGCTGGGCCGGTTTCCAGGCCAGGGTGGTGTCGGGACAGCAGGCACTGGGCGCGCCCACCGCGATGCTCGCCGTGATGCCACCGCTCCTGGCCGCCGTCGACAGCGGCCTGATCCTGTGGATCGGCGGGCTGCGGGCCATCGACGGGCACATGTCGATCGGCCTGCTCGTAGCGTTCCAGACGCTGGTCAACTCGTTCAGCAGGCCCGTCGCCCAACTGACCAACCTCGGACCGCGGCTCCAGGACGTCACCGCCGACGTCAACCGCCTCAAGGACATCGAAAAGTTCCCGCCCGCCCCGGAGTTCGTCGAGGACGAGCAAGCCCGCGAGGCCCGCCTGACCGGCGACCGCCCGACCTTGGGCGTGCTCGCGGGCCGGGTCGAACTGGCCCATGTCACGTTCGGCTACAGCCCGTTGGGCAAACCGCTGCTCGACGACTTCTCGCTGCGGGTGGGCCCCGGCGAACGGGTCGCGCTGGTGGGCGGCTCGGGCAGCGGCAAGTCGACGGTGAGCCGGCTGATCGCCGGGCTGTACGAACCCTGGAGCGGGGAATTGCTGTTCGACGGCCGGCCGCGCCGGGATCATCCCCGTGACGTGATGGGCACCGCGGTCGCGTTCGTGGACCAGGACATCTTCCTGTTCGAGGGCACCGTGCGCGACAACGTCACGTTGTGGGACGACTCGATCCCCGACGACGCGGTGGTGGCCGCGCTGCGCGATGCCGCCGTGTACGACGTGGTCGCCGCGCGCGCCGGCAGCATCCACAGCATGGTCGTCGAGGGCGGCCGCAACTTCTCCGGCGGTCAGCGCCAACGCCTGGAGATCGCCCGCGCGTTGGTCCGCAATCCCAGTGTGCTGGTGCTCGACGAGGCCACCAGCGCGCTGGACGCGCAGACCGAGGAGACCATCGACGACAACCTGCGCCGGCGCGGCTGCGCGTGCGTGATCATCGCGCACCGACTGTCCACGGTCCGCGACAGCGACGAGATAGTCGTGCTCGAACACGGCAAGGTGAGCCAACGCGGCAACCACCACGAACTCGCGGCCGTGGCGGGGCCCTACGCCGAGCTGATCCGCGAGCAGTGACCAGGAGGAAGGGATGACCGAGCCGACGCAGGTCTTCGAACCCGCCGAGCCGCCCGACGGCACACCTCCGGACCTGCACGTGCTCGATGCCGATCTCGGGCCGGTGCTGACCGGGGCGTTCCCGCTCGGCGGCTGTAGCCGGGTCTGGTTCGTCACCGGCGGCATGGTCGACGTGTTCGCCACCACCGAAGAGGAAGGCGGGCGCTGGCAGTTCCTGTGCCGGGTGGCGTCGGGAACGGTACTCTCCGGAGCCCCCGAGGGCAGCACCGCCATGCTGGGCAAGCCACTGCCGGGCGGCACCGTGCGCGACGCGCCGCTTTCCGTCGTGCTCGCCGCCGCGGCGGCCGATCCCGACTTCGCCGCGTGTTTCTCCGCCGGCCTCGACCGGGGATTGGGCGCGCTCGCGGACGCGGTTCGGATGGGCCTGCCGCCGCGCACGTTCACCCCGCTGGAGGCCGGGGAGGGCGCGGAGTTGCCGGCGGGTGGCTCGGCCCGCTCGGTGGAGGGGACGGTGTGGGTGCGCGTCCTGTCCGGCTCGGTGGTCACGGGCGGGCCCAACGACGAGCAGGCGGAGCACGGCGCCGCGCCCGCCACCGGCATCGGCGGACGCCTGGCGATCGGCGAGGCCGACTGGCTGTACGCCGCCGACGGCGCCCTGGTGCACGTCGTCCGTACCCGTGACGTACTCGCGGAGGCCGGCTTCGCCCGCGACCTCGCGCGCCATCAACACACCCTCGTCCAGCGCGTCGACGAACGCCTGAGCGGGCGCCGCCGCAACGCGTGCCGCGAGCTGGACGCGCGCCGCGTGGTCGACGCGGACGCGCTGGCCCGCTCGTCGCGCGCGCTCAGCGCCGTCCTCGACCCGTTCCGCTCGACGCACCGGCCCGG
>NZ_WWJX01001137.1 GCF_009865215.1 Streptomyces sp. SID3343
GCAGACGTTCGCGACGCTGGTCGGCCTGGAGCTGCGGCCCCGGCGTCTGCGCGACGCGTCGCGACTGTGGGCCTCGCTCGCCGACGCGCGTGGTGTCGACGGCCGCGACGCGGTGTGGCAGCACCCCGACCTGCTGCCGACCGCCGACGACCTGGACGACCCGGACGGCTTCGTGCACCACGCCGAGCTGGACCTGTCCGGCCTCGACGCGGAGCTGGACGCCGACCTGGACAGCCTGGAGACCAAGAGCGACGTCGACGAAAAGAGCGACCGGGTCGAGCCCGAGGACGAGGACAAGGGCGAGGGCGAGGGTGGCCCCGACCTGGGCAAGAAGGGCCCCCAGGCGTGAGCCTGCACCGCGACGCGGTCGACGTGCTGTCCGAGTGGGATGCGCTCGACGACCGTCAGGAGCGGCTGCGCCGGGGCTACCTGGACCACCTCGCCCGGCACGACGACGGTCTGCTCAGGGCGTGCCGCGAGGCGCACGTGACGGCCAGTGCGCTGGTCGTCGACCCGGTCGGCGAGCGCGTGCTGCTCACTTTGCACGCCCGGATCCGCAAGTGGCTCCAGACCGGCGGCCACTGCGAGCCGGGTGACGCGACGCTGGCCGGTGCGGCGCTGCGCGAGGCGACCGAGGAGTCGGGCATCCCGGGCCTGACCCTGCTCGCGGCCGGCGCCCCGGTGGGGCTGGACCGGCACGACACCCCGTGCGCGGTGCACCTGGACGTGCAATACGTGGCCCTGGCTCCCGCCGGTGCGACCGAGCTGATCAGCGAGGAGTCGCTCGATCTCCAGTGGTTCGCGTTCGACGCGCTGCCGAGCGGGACCGACGACTCGGTCCGCGCGCTCGTGGGCCGGGCCCGCGGGCTGGTCTGAGCCGCCGGAGGCGGCCGACAGCACCGAAGACGACGAAGGGGCACCCGACCGGACGATTGGTCGGATGCCCCTTCTTCGGGTGCGGCGCACGGGTGCGGGTGTGCGCGGCTCGGTGACGAGTGCTACGAACCCCAGGTGTTGCCCCGCACGCCGCCCTGCGCACCGAGGCCACGGCTGCCCATGAGGCCACTGGCGGTGATGAAGTCGGGGGGCGGAAGCAGTTCGCTGGGCTGGACCACGACGTAGCCTTCGCCTCTGAAGACCATGTCCCAGCTTTCGCCGGTGCCCCGGCGCCGGCTGTAGATGCGTTGCGAGGTGGTCTGCGCCTGCATGCTGATCTGCAACCGGCTGCTCCACGCGACCACCGCGTCGGCGTCCGCGAACGCCTCGCCGCCCTGGACCCGCATGACCAGCGGCTTGCCCGACGTCATGATCGCGACCTTGCCGCTGCCGCTGATGTCGAGGTTGTACGACCCGGCGCCGGCGACCTCCTGCGCGCTCTCGATCGCCACCACGTTCCAGCTCAGCGAGCTGTCCAGGGCGAGCACGTATTGCCCGTCCACGCACAGTCCCTCGAAGTCGAGGTCGAGCACGTGGATGGACTGGGCCATGTTGGCCAGCCACATCGTCCCGGTGCCTTGCGCGCGCATCAGGTTGAGTTGTTCGCCGGTCGCCCTGGCGGCCCGCTGCTCCGCGCCACCGCGCATGTTCCCGTCGAAGTCGATCGCGCCCTGGTAGGCGACCATCGAGCCGACTCGGGCCAAGCAGTGGTCGGGCTGTCCGTTGCCGAGTTGGACCTTGAGCATGTGCGGGTTCTGAAGACTGAATCGCTCGGCCGTCTGCTGAGGTGCGTGGCCGAAAAGCGAGCTCTGCATCGTGATCCTCCTTCGCTCGCGGTCAGCCGCGGACGTGGAAACGGTCGGTGGCGTCCTCGGCCGGCTGCACGACCACGAAGCCGTTGCCCTTGAAGGACACCTGCATGGCCTCGCCGGAACCGCGACCCACGATGCCGCCCAGGCGCATCGAGCGCTTGGTGCCGACCTTGAGGCTCGTGCTCCAGGCGACCAACGCGTCCGGGTCGACATAGGTCTCGCGCTCGGCCGGGTTGAGCACGACCGGGGCACCGCGCGTGGTGATGGCCACCCAGCCCTGGCCGGAGAGCTCCATGTTGTACAGACCGTTGCCGCTGAACTTGGCGGTGACCCCGCTGACCATCTTGATCTGATGGGTCAGGTGGTCGTCGAACGCAAGGATGTTGCTCCCGTTGACCGACAGGCCTTCGCCCTCTTTGAGCTGGAGGATGGCCACGTCGGCGCCGTAGTCGGCGAGGTAGAGGTCGCCCTGTCCGGTACAGCTCATCAGGCTCATCCGCTCGCCGGTCACCCCGCTGCTCACCCGGCGACGGGCTCCCTGACCGACTCCCTGGAATCGGATGTAGCCCTCGTACGCGATCATCGAGCCCTGTTTGGCGAGCACGCCGGGGGCGCCGGGTTGGATGTTGACCCGGCAGATCTTGTTGCCGTGCGGGCCCATCCGCGCCGTGGGGGCCGTCTGCCCGTACGCGGCGATCATGTTCTGATCCATGTTCCCCTCACACCTCGTAGGGCTGGACGACGATGAAGTTGTTGTTGCCGGGCGGACACCGGAACTGCAGGTTGACCGTCTCGCCGCTGTGACCGGGGAACGCCGTGCGGCGCAGCCGCATCTGGGTGGTCGTGGACACGTCCATGTCGGTCCACGCCACGATCGCGTTGCTGTCGGCGAAGGTCGGGCCCTGTACCGGCAGCACGAGCGGAATGCCCTGGGTCTTGACGACCACGGTGCCCTGACCGGTGAAGGTCTGGGCGAACAGGGCGCCGCCGGGGATGCCTTGGCCCTCGATGCGGGCCGGCTCGATGGTCAGGCCCTCGTCGAACGCGAGCACGTTCGCCACGTTGACGAACAGCTTGTTGCCCTGGAGTTCGACCAGGTGCAGGTTGGCGGCGTCCTCGGCGAAGAACACCTCGCCGTTGCCTTCGCAGCGCATCAATTCGAAGGACTGACCGGTCTGCCGATTGTCGTGTCGGCTGCGCAGGCTCTGGCCCTGGAACTTGAACTTCACGTCGCCCTGGTAGGCGACCATGACGCCCTGGCGGGCGATGACCTTGCCGCCGCTGACGTCGACACGGACCATTTTCGCGTTCTGCTGGGTCCAGCGACCGCCGGCCGGGGCCTCGCGGAACTGGTCGATGCCGTACTGGAAGGCGGGGTCGGCTGACGCGACCCCGACGCCCTGCATCCCCGGCTGTGGCATCCCGGGCTGGTGCATGCCCGGCTGCTGCGGCATGCCGGGCTGTTGCATGCCGTGCTGCGGCATCCCGGGGCCCTGCGGCGGGCCGGGCGGGCCGCCGGGCACGGGCATCTGCAGGGTCGGCTGCATCTGACCGGGGTGACCGCCGGGACCGGGCGGCGGATAGCCTCCGGGACCGGGCGGGCCGGGCGGCGGCGGGTAGCCCCCGGGGGCGCCGTGCGGCGGCGTGCCCTGCGGGTTGTACGGGGGCGGCTCGTTGTACTGGCCCGGGCCGGGCGGCGGCGGATAGCCTCCGGGCGCGCCGGGCGGGGGGCCTTGCGGGTTGTACGGCGGCGGTTCGTTGTACTGGCCGGGGCCGGGCGGCGGCGGGTAGCCTCCGGGCGCCCCGGGCGGGGGCGTGCCCTGCGGCGGGATGCCCTGCGACGGCAGCGTGCCGACCGGCTGGGGCGCACCCGGCGGCGGGCCGAAGTTCGGGGCGGGCTGCTGCGGCGGAGCAGGCTGCTGCGGCGGGCCGCCTCCGGGCGGGCCGAACGAGGGTGCCGTCTGCTGCGGCGGCGTCTGCCCACCGGGCGGCGGGCCGAAGCCGGGCACGCCACCGGGCGGCACGGGGGCCGGCTTCGGCGCCTCTTCCGGCTCGTCCTCGGCGACCTCGCCGCCGAAGTTCTCCAGCAGCGCGCGCAGGCCGCCGTCGAAGCCCTGTCCGACGGCGGAGAAGCGCCAGACGTCCTTCTTGTAGATGTCGGCGATCATCACCGCGCGCTCGGTGCTGAACTCGCGCCCGGTGAAGGCGTATCGGGCGACCTCCTGGCCGCCCGCCACGATCCGCACATAGCCGGAGCCGACCTGCGACATGACTCCGTCGCCGTCGATCGTCGCGGTGAACGCGAGTTTGTTGACCTGCGGGGGGACCCGGTCGAGCGTGACCCGGAACGACTCGGTGTCACCGGCCTGCGCACCCAGGAGTTGGATCGACTCCTCGGGGGACTTCGGCTGGTTGAAGAAGATGAAGTACCGGTCGTCGGACAGTTGCTCGCCCGCGTCCAGCCCGAAGCAGCTGATATCGAACGTCAGCCCGGGGCCGTCGAGGTGCACACCGACGTACAGATCGGTTCCCGCGGTCAGGTCGGACAGCTTGGACTTCTGTCCCTTCCTGAACTCGACCACTGTGTGGCTCCTTCCCCGCTTTTCCGCCGCCGGCGGCGCGGGCTGCCCACCACCTGGGTCCCCGCCGCGGACGGCACGCTACAACATCGGATCCCGCCCCGGTTCGGGCACGGCGTCTCGGCCGATCACCCGCCTGTGCTTCCCGACGAGCGCTGCCCCACGACCGGTTCCCGGATGCGTTCGCGCCTCACGCTATACGTCGGATTGCGGCGCCGCGACGACCTGTGCGGACCCCGTACGTCCTACCGACGCGGTTGTCGCTTGGCCCGGTCGCGCGTTGTTCCGGCCCGGGTACCGTCCGCAGCGGCCGTGCCCTTGCGCTCGCTGCGGTTGGCTGCCGCGGCGGCTCGCCCGCGGGTCGGGAGGTCGGTCTCGGCATCCGGCTCGGCCGGCGGTCGCTCGACCGGCGCGACGTCGTCGTCGTCGCTCATCGGCAGGCCGCTCGCCGCGGCGACGCCCTCCAGATATCCGCGCGCCCGCTCGGTGCGTGGATAGGCCGCGAGCAATGTCCAAAATCGCGGTCCGTGACCGGGCACGAGCAAATGCGCGAGCTCGTGCAGCAATACGTAGTCGACGACATACGCGGGCATGCCGCGCAGTCGACTCGACAATCTGATGGTGGCGTCGATCGGCGTGCACGATCCCCACCTGGTGTTCTGATTGCCCACCCAGCGCACGCTCGCGGGCTCGGCCCGGCCGTCGAGATAGCGGGCGGACAACGCTCGGGCCCGGCCGACGAGATCCTCGTCACTGGGCCGGCGCCGGCGCTCCTGGGCGGCCAGCCGCTCCAGCATCACCGCGATCCAGCGTTTCTCCTCGACCTGCGACATGCGGGCGGGGAGCAGGACCACGGTCCGGTCTCCGTCCCGGTAGGCCGACACGGTTCGGCTCCGTCGGGCGCTTCTGCGCACCTCGACGGCACCCTCGTAGGAGGCTTCGGACAGCGTTGAGCGTCCCGCCCCGGGATCGGCGACCACAACCAGGACGTTAACCGACGGCACCGACAGGGCGTCGGTGCTTCGGGCCGGCGAAGGTTATTTCCGCCCTGATTCGAGCGGGCATAAGCGGTATTCGTTCGATTACTCCGGATCACCGCATGTCGGCACTTAATCGCCATCACCGCAAATAGCATCGTCATACGGCTCCTGTGGACGAAGAAACGCACCATCGGTGCGTGGCCGGGCACGGTGGGGTGTCGAGCGGCAAGGCGCGCACCGGCTCTTCGGTCGCGTCCGCGCCCGCTTTCGCGTCCGTCCACGCCCGCCGGAGGTCCGTGTCCATGCGCCCGCTGCTCAAGCCCGCCCTGCGTCGGTTGTGGCGCGACCGGGAGACCCTGCAACTGGGCCTCGACCCGAACCGGGCGGTCCTGTTGGTCGGGCTCGACCCGGCCACCACGCGGTTCGTGGAACTGCTCGACGGCACCCGCGATCTCGCGCAGACCTGGGAGTCGGCCGACCGGGTGGGGCTGGATCGGGCCGCGGCCGCGGCGGTGCTCGACCTGCTGGCGGCCGAGGGCGTGTTGGAGGACGCGTCGGGCCGGCCGACCCCGGTGCCGACGCTGCCACACGAGCGGGCCCGGCTCGGGCCCGACCTGACCTCGCTGGCCCTCGTCCGCGGCAG
>NZ_WWJX01001138.1 GCF_009865215.1 Streptomyces sp. SID3343
GCCACCACACCCACCACTCCTCCCCCCACCGACCCCAAGCCCCCGTCGCAGAGCCCGAGCCGCACCCCCGGCACACCTCCGGCCCCGGGCCGGATCGACCTCCGCACCATCTCGTTCGCCGAGGACCGCGGCCGAGCACCGGTGTTCAGCGTCTCCACGTCCGGGCCGGAAGACGAGGCCCTCCTCGCCGCTCTGTACGGCAGCAGCCCCGACCGTCGCCCGCAGGAACCGTCCCCCGCGACCGACTTCACGCGCAATGTCGTGGTCACCCTCTCCGTCGAAGGCGGTTGCCTGGATCCGACCGGTGCCCGGTTGTACGTCGACGGCCAAGTGCTCAAGCCGGACGTCGACTTCCCGAACCGCACTCGCCCGCCGGAGTGCCTGGCGCCGTACCAACGCCTCGCGCGCTTCGAGGTTCCGCGCAATCGTCTGCCCGAACACCCGGTCCTGGCCGGGCAGCCGCCGAAGTCGCCGACGCAGAACGGCTGATCCCGTTCACCCCGACAACACAAACGGGTGGGCCCGGCCACCTGGCCGGGCCCACCCGTTCACCGCTCACCGTTCATCACTCACCCCTGCGCCGGAGCCACCTCCGCCCCCACAGCGCCCGCGCCCGCGGCTGCAACCACGTCCCGGCCCGCGTCCCCCGTCGCCCGCGGCAACACCTGCACCACCGCCACGACCACCGCGCAGAAGCCCGTGAGCAGCCACAACCCGTTCACGAAGGCGTCCGTGAACAACTCGGGCGTCGGTACGTCGCCGAGCGTGTCGTAGAAGACGATGCCCACCAGCGCCACCCCGAGCGCCCCGCCCACCTGCTGGGCCGTGGACAACAGGCCCGACGCCGCACCGGCGTGCCTCGGTGTGATGCCGGCCAGGACCGTCGCCGCCATCGGGCCCATCACCAGGCCCATCCCGAAGCCGGTCAGCGCCAGGCCCGGGATCAGCCACAGCGTCTCGCTCGTGCTCGTCACCGTCTCGACGAGCACCATCTGGCCGACGCCCTGCGCCAACGCTCCCGCCGCGAGCACCTGCCGACCGAGCCTCGCCGCGATCTGCCCCGAGATCGCCGAGGACATGAAATATCCGATGCCCAGGGAGATGAAAAGCAGACCCGACTCCAGCGCCGACATCCCGTGACCGAGTTGCAGGTACAGGGCGAGCACCAGGAAGAACGCCGCGTTCACCATGCCGTAGACGAGGGCCATCGTGATGCCCACCGAGAACGACCGCTCCCGAAAGAGCACCAAGGGCACCAGCGGCGTACCGCCCCCCAGCCCCAGGCCGCGCTGATGGAGCGTGAAGGCGCCGAGCAGCAACGGGGCCGTCGCGAGGGAGAGCCAGGTCCACAGTGGCCAGCCCTGCTCACGGCCCTGCACCAGCGGAAGCACCACGGCGACCAGGCCCAGCGTGACCAGCGCCGTGCCCACCAGGTCCAGACTCGCGCCGCCTTCGCCCTTGGACTCGGGGACCAGTCGCCGCGTCAGCACCAGCGCGACCACCCCGACCGGGACGTTGATCCAATAAATGAGCCGCCAGTCCAGGCCGAACAGGTCGACCTGGATCAGCACACCGCCGATCAACTGACCGAAGACCCCCGCGAAGCCCATCGCGAGGCCGTACGCGGTGAACGCCTTGACCCGCTGCTCACCGACATACAGGACGTTGACGATGCCCAGCACCTGAGGCATCAACAACGCGGCCGCGACACCCTGCGCCACCCTGGCCACGATCAACATCTGCGCGCTTTCGGCGAGCCCGCAGCCCGCCGACGCGACGGTGAACAGGGCCAGTCCGATCACGAACATCTTGCGTCGGCCGTAGATGTCACCCAGCCGCCCGGCCGTGATCAGCCCCGAGGCGACCGCGAGCCCGAAGCCCGCGACCACCCATTGAATCGCGGCGGGACTGGCGTGTAGATCCTCCTGCGTCGCCGGGATCGCGACGTTGACGATGAAGAAGTCCAGCGTGGTGATGAAGATCCCGCTGAGCAGGACCAGGAGCGCGCCCCACGACGGCTTACCCGTCGACGGCGCGGCTTCCGATGACGGAGCCGTGCGGTTGGCGGACATGGCGAATCCTTACGTTGTCACGTGGTCGGTGGGTGTGACGGTGGTTGCGGACCGGTGTGCGGACCGGCCGGTCCGCACACCGGTCGTGGTCGGATGGGGCCTACCGGTCACAGGTGGTCCGGCGGGGCCTACCGCTCACAGACCGGCCGGCACCTTGTCCAGGAAGCCGTGCACGTTGCTCACCCGACCGTCCTCGGTCAGCACCAGGACGTCGAAGCCGACCACGATGGCCTCTTCGCCGGCCGGGCCCAGGTTCCACGTGAAACGTGCCAGGTTGTGGTGGCCGTCGACCGGGCCGCCCAGGGTGAAGACGAGACCCGCGAACTGGCCCTGGACCGCGCCCAGCGTCGCGTCGATCGCGTCGTGGCCTGCGGCGACGACCAGCGGGTCGACGTACGCGCCGTCCTCGGTGTAGAGCGCCTCGACGAGCTTGCGGCGGGCGGCCGGGTCGGTTTCGTTCCAGGTGGCGATGTAGCGCTCGGCGACGGCGGTGAAGTCGATGTCGGCGGTCATGAGGTCCGTCCTTCGGGGTGTCCTGTGGGCTTCCGGTCCGTACCGGCCGCTCCGTCGGACATGAAGTTACGGACCCCCGAGCGGACGGGAATCGGTCACGCATAGGTACTTTGGCGCGAGACAGGTAGCACAGGTAGGTAGGGCAACCGAGCGAGTAAGTGCGCCAGGCAGGCAACGGGGGTCGACCACACGTGTTGTACGGAAGAGACTCCGAGCTGAAGACGATCGAGCAGTTGCTCGCCGCCGCCGAGGAGGGCCGCAGCGGGGTGCTCGTCCTGCGCGGCGAGCCCGGCATCGGCAAGAGCGCGCTGCTCGATCACGTCGTCGCGAACACCGAGCTGCGTACCATCCGCGGCACCGGGGTCGAGTACGAGGCGGAACTCCCCTACGCGGGCCTGAGCCTGCTGCTTCGCCCCGCGCTGGGGTGCCTCGGCCGGCTGCCCGAACCACAGCGCCACGCGCTGGAGGCCGCTTTCGGGCTCGCCGCGGGAGACCGCTCCGAGCCGATGTTCGTCGGACTCGCGGTGCTCTCGCTGCTCTCCGAGTACGCCGGCGACGGGCCGCTCCTGTGCGTCGTCGACGACGCCCAGTGGCTGGACCGGGCTTCGCACGACGCGCTCGTGTTCGCCGCGCGCAGGCTGTACGCCGAAGGCATCGCGCTGATCTTCGCGGCCCGCGACGCGCCGGGCTCGTTCGCCGTCACCGGTCTGACCGAACTGCACCTGCCCGCCCTGCACCCCGAGTACGCGAGCGCGCTGCTCGACGGCAAGGCCGCGGACCTGAGCGCCGCGGCCCGCTTCCGAGTCCTGACCGAGGCGCGCGGCAACCCGCTCGCGCTGCTCGAACTCCCCCTGTCCCTGGCCGGTGAGCAGTCCGGCGACACCCTGCGTCCCGGCGCGCTGCCGCTCACCGGCCGCCTCCTGATCGCCTTCCACGGCCAGGTCACCCGGCTGCCCGAGAGCACGGGCATGCTGTTGCTGCTCGCCGCGAGCGACGACGCCGGCGACCTGGGCGTACTGCTGCGGGCGGGCGCGAACTTCGGTGTGGGGCCCGCCGATCTGGCCGCCGCCGAGGAGGCGAACCTGATCCTGATCGACGACGATCGGCTGCGGTTTCGGCATCCGCTGATCCGCGCGGCGGTACACCAGCGCGCGCCGATCGACCGGCGGATGATCGCCCACCGAGCGCTGGCCGACGCGTTCGACGCGGCCGACCAGGCCGACCG
>NZ_WWJX01001139.1 GCF_009865215.1 Streptomyces sp. SID3343
CACGGCCGCCGTGCTCACCGTGCTCGCCGGGCTCGCCCCGGTGGTGGCGGCGGCGGTGTGGCTGTGGCAGGGCGCGGACGGGCCGCTGGGTCGCCGTGACCCCGCCGTGGTGCCGGCGTTCGTGGCCGAGGAGGCCCTGGGGCCGCGACACCCGCGCACCCTCGTGCTCACCTCGCCCGAGTCCGGCAACGTGACCTACTCGGTGGTGCGTGGCGAGGGCCCGATGCTCGGCGACGCCGACCTGGCCCCCGACGCGTCCACCTACCGCGGCTTCGACGCATTCCTCGGCAAACTGCTGTCCGGTGCGGGCGGCGCGAACGCGAGCATGCTCGCCCCTTACGGCATCGAGTTCGTCCAGCTCAAGCCGCCGGTCGGGGCCGAGTTGACCGCGCGTCTGGACGGCACCCCCGGCCTGGCCCGGGTCAGCGCCGAAAACGGCACCACGCTGTGGCGCCTGCAATACCCGGTCGGCCGCGCGCTGATCGTGAATCCCGACGGCAAGACCCAGGTCGTGCCCACCACCCGCGACGGCGTCTCGACGAAGATCGAGGCCGGTCCGCAGGGCCGGATCCTGCGGCTCGCGGAACGCGCCGACTCCGGCTGGACGGCCACCCAGGGCGGCAAGACCCTCAAGGGCCGCACGATCGACGGCTGGGCACAGGGCTTCGAACTGCGCCCCGACGGCGGCAAGGTGGAGATCACCCACCCCGCCGGCCGACACGGTTGGTGGCTGCTCGCCCAAGGCGGCCTGATCCTCGTCGTGTTCGTACTGGCGCTGCCCGCCCGCAGGCGCGGCACCGACGACGACCTGCCCGAGGCCGAGAGCCCGACGCCCGCCGCCGGTGAAGGCGCCGGCCGACGCGGCCGCCGGGCCCGAGCGGAGAACGCCGAAGCCGAGGCCGGCCCGGTCGCCCCGACCGACGACGACTTCGACGTCCCGGACGTGCCGAAGCAACGCACCGACCCGGCGGAGGAACCCGTGCCGGCCCAGGCGTGGAGCGGCGCGCCGCAGGACGCGTCCTCGACCCAGGCCTTCGAGTCGTACCCGCAGCAGGACTACGGGCAGCAGTACCAGGGCTACCCCGACTACCAGGAGTACCAGTACGAACAGGGCGTCCCGGGCCCGTCGGGTCCGCAGGACGGCCACATCGACCAGGGCGCGCCCGGCTCGTACGGCTGGGAGCAGCCGCAACAGCCGGCGTACGACCAGTACGGCAACCCGTTGCCCCCGGTCGCCCCGCCGTACGACCCGAACGCCTACCCGGATCCGAGTGGCGGATGGCCGCCCGAGCCCCGCCCGGGTGACGACCCGTGGCCGCCGCCCTCGCAGGGAGACCGCCCGTGAAGCGCACCACCCTCTCCCTCGCCGTCGTCGTCGCGGTCCTGGCCGTCGTGGTCGGCCTGGCGACCTTCACCCGCCCGTCGCAGAGCAAGGCCGCGCCGCCGCCCGCCGCGAGCCGGGTGCCCGTCCAGCAGACCGAGGCGGTCTGCCCGATCGTCAAGCAGTTGCCCGGCAGTTCGACGGCGGTGTCCGCGGTGAGCCCGCCCGCAGCCGGCGGCGCGACCGGCGGCGAGGCGAACGTGGTCGAACTCGGCGACCGGACCAAGGCCCGCGGCAAGGTGGAAGCCCCGGGCCGCACCGGCGTCTTCACCGCCGACAACGCCGACGTGCCGGCGCTCGTGGCCGACGCGTCCGGCGCGTTCGCCCCCGGGTTCTCCGTCTCGGGCCTGACCCGAATCCCCAGCGGCGCCGGTCGCGGCCTCGCCGGCGTGCCGTGCGAAGCGCCCACCACCGAGCGCTGGTTCGTGGGCACGTCCACCGCCCAGGGCCGTGACTCGTACCTGTACCTGGCCAACAGCAAGGACACGCCGGCCGTCGTCGACGTCGAGGTGTACGGCCCCAACGGCCTCGTCGACGGCGAGGCCGGCCGGGGCGTGACCCTGGCGCCGGGGCAGTCACAGGCCATCCTGCTGAGCACCCTCACCCCGGCCGGGCCGCTGACCGGGGCCGCGGTGCACGTCGTCGCGCGCACC
>NZ_WWJX01001140.1 GCF_009865215.1 Streptomyces sp. SID3343
GCGCACCCGGCGGTCGGTCACGGTGCCGTCGGCGTGTACCCGGCCGGCGGCGATCTTCGTACCGCCGATGTCGACCCCGATCCGGGGCCATCCGGGCCCGGTCATGCCGCGAGCAGGCCGGCCCGGACCAGGTGGCCGCGCACGACGTCGACCTCGGCCGCGTTCAGCGGTATCTGCGGGGTGGCGGTGACCGGGCAGTCGATGACCCCGAGCGCGTGCAGGGCGGCCTTGAACGCGCCCAGCGCCGACGAGCCGCGGCCCATCCGCTCCGGCGCCCCCGCGTCGACCAGGCCGAACAGGGCGATCAGGCGCTCCTGTTCGGCCTTCGCCGCGTCCCAGTCGCCGGCCGCGGCGAGGTCGCGCAGCCGGGTGTAGCCGCTCGGGTCGACGTTGCCCAGGCCCGGGACCACGCCGTGCGCACCCATTCGGAACGAGGTGTCCACGGTCAGCTCCGAGCCGGTCAGCAGCGCGAAGCCGGGTACGTCCGCCGTCTCCAGGAGCAGTCGGCGGAAGCCGCCCTCGTCGCCGCTGGAGTCCTTGACCGCCTGGATGACGCCGTCGCGGGCCAGGGTCGCGAGCTGCGCGGTGCCGAGCTTGGAGTGCACCGACACCGGCAGGTCGTAGGCGATCACCGGGAGGTCGGTGACGGCGCGCAGCATCCGAAAGTGCGCGTCGACCTCGGCCGGGTGGGTGCGGGTGTAGAACGGCGCGGTGGCCACGACGCCGTCCGCGCCGAGCTTCTCGGCGGTGCGCACGTGGTCGGCCACCCGCAGCGTCGCGGTGTCGATGACCCCCGCGACCACGGGGACCCGGCCGGCGACCGTGCCCACCGCGATCTCCAGGACCCGGGCCCGATGGGCGTCGGGCAGGAACGCCACCTCACTGGTCGAGCCGAGGACGAACAGGCCGTCCACACCGGCGTCGAGCAGATGCGCGATCAGTCGCTCCAGCGAACGCGCGTCGACCTCCAGGTCGGGGGTGAGCGGCGTGCAGACGGGGGGTACGACGCCACGAAGTGCGGTGGGCGACGGGGTCATGCGGGTCAGAGCTCCTGGCGGTGAAGGGGGTGAAAGCGGTGAAAGGGATCGGACAAAAGCAAAGGAAACGCGGGACGCCGGTGTCTCCCAATTGGGAGACATGAGGCGATACGAGGAAGGCGACCCGCCCCGTCACATCGGGTGGTGGCAGCGGAACAGATGCCCCTCCTCCTCGGCCGCGCGCGGCTCCGGCGCCGTCTGCGCACACACGTCGGTCGCCTTCCAGCACCGGGTCCGGAACGCGCACCCGCTCGGCGGGTCGACCGCCGAAGGCAGCGGCCCGGTCAGCGTGATCCGCTCGGTCGAGGCCAGCAGGCTCGGCGTCGCCGAGAACAGCGCGACCGTGTACGGATGGCGCGGCGCGTGCACGATCCGCTCCGCCGGCCCCTCCTCGACGACGCGGCCCAGGTACATGACGGCGATCCGGTCGGCGAGGTAGCGCACGGTCTGGATGTCGTGCGAGATGAAGACCAGGCCCAGGCCGAGCCGGTCCTTGAGGTCGCGCAGCAGGTTGAGGATCTGCGCGCGCACCGACACGTCCAGCGCCGAGGTGGGTTCGTCGGCGACGATCACCTCGGGTTCCAGGACCAGTGCGCGGGCGATGGCCACCCGTTGGCGCTGCCCGCCGGAGAGTTGCCCCGGCAGCACCTCGGCGGCGCTCGGGGGCAGGCCGACCAGGTCCATCACCTCGCGCACCCGCGCCTCGCGCTGTGCCTTGGTACCGCGTCCGTGGACGTCCAGCGGGTCGCGGAGCACCGTGCGTACGGTCAGCCGCCGGTTGAGCGCGGTCGAGGCGTCCTGGAAGACCATGCCGACCGCGCCGCCGAATTCGGACGCGCGGCGCGTGGCCGGCATGCCCCACAGATCCTCGTCGTGGAAGCGCACCACACCGGCGGTGGGCTTTTGCAGGCCCACCAGGACCCGGGCGAGGGTCGACTTGCCGCAGCCGGATTCGCCGACGATGCCCAGAACCTCGCCGCGCCGGACCGAGATCCGGGCGCCGGTGAGGGCGTGCAGGTGTGCCTTGGCGAAGAGCCTGCCGCCGGCGATCCGGTGGGTGACGTCGACGTCGCGCACGGAGAGTACGGGCGGGCCGGTCGGCTCGGATCCGGCCGGGGTCGCGGGCGGGGGAGCGGTCTCGGTGTCGTTCATGAGGGGGCTCCGGTCAGGGTCACGGCCGGGTGGTGGCACGCGGCGGCGTGGTCGTACACGTCGCCGGTCAATGCCGGGCGGGTGTCGCGGCACAGGTCGCTCGCGGCCGGGCAGCGTTCGGCGAACCGGCAGCCCGGGCCGAACTCGGCGGGCGGCGGCACCACACCGGGGATCTGGTGCAGCCGGTCCTCGGCCGCCTCCAGGGACAGCACCGAGCCCAGCAGGCCGCGCGCGTAGTGGTGTTCGGGCCGGCGCAGCAGCTGTGCGGTGCGGCCCGTCTCGACGATGTGGCCGCCGTACATGACCACGATCCGGTCGGCGAGCGAGGACACCAGGGCCAGGTCGTGCGAGACCAACACCAGTGCGAAGCCCAGTTCGTCGCGCAGGCGCACGAGCAGGTCCACCACCTGCGCCTGGACCGTGACGTCGAGTGCGGTGGTCGGCTCGTCCGCCAGGATCAGCCGAGGGCCGCGCGACAGGGCCATCGCGATCAGCACGCGCTGACGTTGGCCGCCGGAGAGTTGGTGCGGGTGGCTGCGCAGGGTGCGGGCGGCGTCGAGGCCGACCAGTTCGAGGAGTTCGGTGGGTGTACGGGTACCGCCCCGGCGGGTGAGTTGGGTGAGTTGGGTCTTGATGGTCAGGGCGGGGTTGAGCGAGCTGAGCGCGTCCTGGTAGACCATCGCGATCTCGTGGCCCAGGAGCGGGCGGCGCTCGCGCGGGGACATCGCGAGCAGGTCGCGCCCGGCGAAGCGCACTTCGCCACCGGTCTCGGCGCCCTTGGGCAGCAGGCCCATCACGGCCAGACTGGTCAGACTCTTGCCGCAACCACTCTCGCCGACCAGGCCGACGGTCTCGCCGGGCCGCACGTCGAAGTCGACGCCGTCGACGATGCGCACCCCGCCGTGCCGGTCGGGGAAGCGCACGCTCAACCCGCGCACCGACAGCAGCGGTTCCACGTCGGGGATCTCGCGCGCGGGCCGGCGGTCGGCGGCCTCGGCCAGGCG
>NZ_WWJX01001141.1 GCF_009865215.1 Streptomyces sp. SID3343
CGGGTTCGCGCCCATCGCGGTGGGCGAGGACCGGGCCTTGGTGGCGGTCCTGGAAGCGGCGGGCCGCCGCGTGTTGCGCACCGACGCCCTGCGCGTTCTGACCTCGGCACGCACCGACCCCCGCGCGCCGGCCGGGTTCGGGCGCGACCTGCTGCTGCGCGGCGGGGCATGCCCGTTGTGACCCCGACCGATCGGCGCCCGCGGCGGCTCCCGGCCGTGTCGCGTACCCCCTCGGCGGCGGGTGGGACGCGAGAGGTGATCGGTGCGGACGTGGAAACCGATCCGTCGGGTGGGTGTGGGGCCGGATCGACGGGGCAGGCGTGGGGTCGAATCAGCCGGCGCGACGCATTCCTGCTTCGGCGACCGCCTTGTCGACGACACCTCGTCGACACCTGCCTTGCCTGGCAATTCGCTTGCCGGGCGCAGGAGTTCGTCCCCATGTGAGGAGTCCCCCGAGTGAGGAGTCACCCGTGACCACCGGCGACGCCGCCGGGCACCCCCGGCCGCGAAGCGGCGGGCGGCACGCGGCAACCCGCCCGCCGATCACCGCGCAGACTTGGGTACTGCCCCGGACCTTCGGCGCTCTGGCCCGTGCCCGCGGGCTGGTCCGCGACACCCTCGCCACGTGGGGCTGGCCCGACGACCGCACCGACGACGTCGTCCAGGTCGTCTCCGAACTCGTGGGCAACGTGCTGCGCCATACCTCCGCCGAGGCACAGTTGACCCTCGCCCCCACGGCCGACGGACTCCACATCCGGGTCGGCGACCACGCCCGCGGCCTGCTGGTGCTGCAACGCCCGGCCAACGTCGAGGGCGGCTACGGCCTGCGCCTGCTCGATCTGCTCACCACCGAGTGGACCGTCGAACAACACGCGTCGGGCAAACAGGTGTACGCCCACATCCGACGATGAAACCGCTCCGAGCGCCGGCGCCGGTCGGCGCCGGGCCCGCGCCCCCGAGCGAGGCATCCGGACGGCCCACGAAAAAGGGACCGCCGGCAGGCCCGGCGCCGACCCGGTTCCCGTGCCGCACGCCGGTGGTATCCGGGGGCGCGGTCGCCGAAGGGGTGACGTCGATCAGGTGCCGAGGAGGTCCAGCAGGTCGTCGGCGTGCTCCTCCTCTTCCTCCAGGATGGATTCGATCAGGCGCCGCGTGGTGGGGTCGCGGTCGCCGAGCCAGCGGGCGATCTCCTGATAGCTGGAGATGACGATGCGCTCCGCGAGCAGGTTCTGTTCGAGCATCGCCTTCAGGTCGGTGTCCGACGCGGTCGAGTACTCGGTGTGCGAGCGCTCGCGCAATGTCGTGGGGTCGAAGTCCGGGTCACCACCGAGCTGTGAAATGCGCTCCGCCGCGCGAAGCGCGTGCTGCATCTCCTCGGCGGCGTGCTCGGTGAACTCCGCCGCCACCTGGGCGCGATCGATGCCCGCCGCCGAAATGGCGTGTCGGGTATAGCGCAGCCAACACACCACCTCGGTGGCCACCACGTCGTTGAGCACGTCCACCACCCGGGCGGTGTCCAGCCCGTACGTCGAGGTGACCGCGCCCTCGCCCATTTTCTGCCGCGCCTGCTCCCGAATCCTGGTCACATCCAGAACGAAGTCGTCACTCATGCCGGTGCCTCTCGTGAACAACCGACGGCGCCGATCGCCGCCCATCCCCCAGTGCCTCGAATGTCACGCGCCCACACCCCGGCGGCGGCATCCGGACCCGCACCCGCAGGGCCGGGTACGCCCCGCAGACCCGGGCGTCGGCCACCCGGGCGTCGGCCACCCGGGCGTTGTCCCGGGACGACGGGCCGGGCAT
>NZ_WWJX01000118.1 GCF_009865215.1 Streptomyces sp. SID3343
TCCCGCCCACCCCGCGCTGCTCCTCGCCGAGGTGCGTGCCCAACCTCGGTTCCTCTTCGCCCCGGCCCGCCGACCCGCTGTCAGGTGCCCACCCGCGCCCCCGCTTCGGCGATGATGGCGTCACGTTCTCGCCACTTCGCCCAGAACGCGCCTCGGTAGCCCAGCGCGGTGAGCGCGGTGAGGAAGGGGTTGTCGGCGTAGTTGTTGTCGTCCTTGGAACTGCCCGGGGCCGTGGGCAGCATGACGCGCGGATATTCGGCGGGGCCGATGTGCTCCCACATCATCTCGACCGTGCGCAGCCGGCGTCCCGCCGGGTCGGCCACGGTGGCGGGGTCCTCGGGAAGGCCGGGAGAGAAGTAGAACACCGGGCGGACGGTACCGTCGGCCTGGAACAGGAACTGCCGTTCGTATTCCACCGGGGAGAGACACTGCTCCGGCGTGCGCAGCACGATGGGTTCGGTGGCGGTGTTGGACTGCGTTCCGGGCTCGTGCCGTATGCCCGCGCTCTGTCCGGCCAGCCACCGACCCAGCGGCTGATAGGGGAAACAGCGCAGTCCCAGACTGAACCCGGAAACGGTCGCGTCCAGTGCCAGGGTGCGGTCGATGGCCTCGCGCAGGGTTTGCCAGGTCTCCCCGGGCATTCCCGCCAGGACCTCCACCAGGGTTGCCATACCGTACTTGTGGCACAGTTGTACCGCGTTTTCGGTGTCGGCCCAGGTGTAGAAGCGCGTCCCCTTGGCGGTGACCTTCCACCCGTCCAGCATGTCGTCGCGCACGTGGTCGGGTGCCACGTTCACGCCCGCGCATCCGGCTGCCGCGAGCAACTCGGCGAACTCGTCGTCGAAGGGCTTGGGCTGGGCGTAGATCCACAGACGCAAACGGTGCAGCGGGGAGTCGGGGGAGGTGTTCTTGCGGCGTACGATCTCGCGCAGTACGGCCTTGGAGTTCGCGATGGCGAGGTTGAACTCGGAGTCGGCGGTGTGCACGTCGTACACGCCCTGTCCCACCAGTTCGGCCAGTTCGTCGACCACGGCGGGCACCGAGCGTTTGGCGAAGGCGGTGCCCTTGGCATCGGGTTCCACGCAGTGCGCGCACGCGTAGGGGCAGCCGTTCTTGGTGAGGATGTTGCCCAGACCTCCGCGTTCGTAGTAACCCAGGTTGTCGACCCGCCATCGGTTGCCCGAGCGCCGCGTATAGGCAGCGGTGGTGTCGACCTGCCAGGCGCGCGACTGTCCCATGCCGACCTCACCCACCGCGCCCAGGGCGGTGTCGGGATCCGGGGTGCCGGAGCGGGTCACCCGGCCGTCACCGTGGTTGACGAGCAGACCCGGAACCGAGGCCGGGTCCTCATGGCGGGACAGCCGGTCGGCGAGATCCACCAGGATGCGCTCGCCCGGGCCCTTGACGCCGAAGTTCAGCCCGAGGTAATCCACGCACGCGAACGGCGTGGCGGAGAATCCCACTCCGCCACCCACCATGGGCGCCGAGGTCAGAGTGCGGATCTTGCGGACGATCTCCCGGTGCTCGGGAAGGAAGACGCGCTGCTGCTGCGCGTAGAGGTTGTCGGTGTTGCGCACCGAGAAGCCCACCAGCAGCGGAGGGCGGCGGGAGGTGAAGTACTCCTCCAGCAGTCGCGGCCAGTTGTCCCGTTCGAAGCACAGGTCGACGACTTCGACGGGGTAGCCGTTCCGCTCCAGCGCGGTGGTGAGGACGTCCAGCGCGTACGGGGTGATCGGAGGGTGGACCTTGTTCGGGTTGATCAGGGTGATCAGGCGGGTCACGGCGAGTCCCTGCCTTTCTCGAGGGGACTGAGTTGCGCGGTGAAGTGCCTCAGTGGCGATTGCGGGCCGTTGATCGTGTAGCCGGTCAGTTCCCCGGCCCGGCGGACCACGTCGGCGGCCGCCTCCACCACGTACTCCAGGTGCGAGCGGGTGTAGACGCGGCGTGGCAGCGCCAGCCGCACGAGTTCGTGTGGGGCCGTCTCGTCGTCGTGGCCGAGCGTCAACGTGCCGAATTCCACCGTGCGTACTCCCGCCACCCGGTACAACTCGCAGACCAGTGCCACACCGGGGAGTTCGGCGGGGGAAAGGTGGGGCAGCAGCCGTCCGGCGTCGGCGTAGACGGCATGGCAGCCGGCCGGACGCATCATCGGCAGGCCCAC
>NZ_WWJX01001142.1 GCF_009865215.1 Streptomyces sp. SID3343
CGGGTGCGACCGGGCTGTGGTGGCGTACGCGAGACTCGGCCGAGTCCAACCAGTGCACCATCGATTGCAGGCGGAACAGTTGGGCGTCGGCGACCAGGAGCAGCGCGAGGTCGTCGGCCGCGTCCTCCTTGAGCCGGGTGTACTGGCGCATCTGCGCGATCGTGTGCCGCCGGTGGTCCTGGAGGATCTCGCGGACGTCGACACCGGGCAGCCGCAGCGCGACCAGCACCTTGATCACCAACTCGTCGCGAGGCGGGGCGTCGGCGCCGGGCGGCGTGCGCAGCCACGTGTTCAGCTCCGTGCTGCCGGCCGCGGTGATCCGAAAGGTCTTCTGTGGCCCGTCGTTGGTGTCGCCGGCGTCGGACTCGACGAGCTTGTCGCGCTCCAGGCGCTGCATCGTCGTGTAGACCTGACCGACGTTCAACGGCCAGACGTCACCGGTCCGCGCCTCGAATTCCTGCCGCAATTGCAGCCCGTACTTGGGCCCTTCGCCGAGCAGGGCCAACAGCGCGTGTCGCACGCTCATCGTGCCTCCGGGATCTCGTTATACTGAGTATAATACTCGGTATAACGCAGCGTGGGGCAGGCCGTCAACGGCGACGCGGGAATCGGCGGTCGGAATGCGGGACTTCCGGGTCGGGGCGAACGCCCGGCCCCGGCCCGTGGGGAGTTCGGCTTGTCCGGCGGCGTGCGTCGGGGCCGCCCCACGTCGACTCGGAAAGCGACGAACACCGTTGTCGGCCGCCGCCGTTGCCGAGCCGGCGGCTGCGGCGCGGGCGAAATCGTCCGGTCAGGATGCGCGCGGTGCGGGTGTCGATTGCGGGTGGGGGTGTGGTTTTCCGCAGGTGGGGTCGGTGCTGCGCCCCATGTTCGGGTCGCCGACGGGATCGCAGGCTGTTCCCACCGGTGATTCGGGCCCCGCACACCGGGTGGGGCCGTACCGGGTGAGCGGAAGGTCGGCGCGATGTCGAGGAGTGGGAACGGGGCGGCGGCGGTCGTCGGGGGGGCGCCCGACGAGTCGGGAATCGCGGCGCGGGCGCGGGGACTGGTCAAGGAGTACGGCACGGGCGCCGTGCGCGTGGTGGCGTTGGCCGGAGTGGACGTGGACATCGCTCGCGGCGGGTTCACCGCGATCATGGGACCGTCGGGCTCGGGGAAGTCGACGCTGATGCAGTGCCTGGCCGGCCTGGACACGGCCACCCGGGGCAGCGTGTCGATCGGCGACACCGAGCTGAGCGGTCTCGGCGACACCGCCCTGACCGAACTCCGGCGCGACCGGGTCGGGTTCGTGTTCCAAGGGTTCAATCTGCTGCCCACGCTCACCGCCCTGGAAAACATCACGCTGCCGATGGAGATCGCCGGGCGACGGGTGGCCCGCGACCACCTCGATCGCATCGTGGCGGCCACCGGCCTCGCCGGACGCCTCGCGCATCGGCCCGCGGAGTTGTCCGGTGGACAACAGCAACGCGTTGCGGTCGCCCGGGCGTTGGTGTCCCGGCCGGAGCTCGTGTTCGCCGACGAGCCGACCGGCAATCTCGACTCGCGCTCCCGAACCGAGGTGCTCGAACTGCTCCGGAGCGGCGTGCACGCGTGGCAGCAGACCGTGGTGATGGTCACGCACGACCCGGGCGCGGCGGCGTACGCGGACCGGGTGGTCTTCCTGGCCGACGGCCGCATCGTCGACGAACTGGCGACCCCTACGGCGGAGGCCGTGTTCGAGCGGATGAAGCACCTGGACGGGCGGTCGACCGCCCGCGATGCCCAGGACGCCCGCAACGCCCACGACGCCCGCCACGGGCCTCGGCACGCCGGAGCGCACGGCATGGGACGGGCGGGTGCCGGCGCCGGTGCCGGTGTTGGTTTCGAGGTCGGGGGCGGGGTCG
>NZ_WWJX01001143.1 GCF_009865215.1 Streptomyces sp. SID3343
ATCGTGGCGCCGGCGAGGCCACACGGCGCGGGCGACGCCGGCGGGGTCAGCGTGAGGTCGCCGGCATCGGCGGGCACGCCCGATTCGGCGAGCAGGCGACACCACCGGGACCGCTCGTGCTCGTCGGGGCGCCACAGCGGACCCGAGTAACCACCGCCGGTGTCCCCGCCGAAGACCACCAGGCGCCGCGGCGACATCGCCGCCAACACGTCGTGGCTCGCCGGCCCGCGCCCGTGCAGATCCACCGCCACCTCCGGCGGCCCGCCCCGCCAGGGCACCGGCTCCAACTCGCCCACCGGCAGCAGCGTGTCGATCGCGCCGACCAGGGTGACGAGCGGGGCCAGCACGGCGGGCGCAGCCAGCACCGTCTCGTGGTCGGGGAACGCGCGCCGCAGCGCCCGATACGCCGGGACTCCGGCGAGGAAGTCGCCCAACCCCAGGGCGCGCAGCATCAGCACCACGGGGCGCTCGCGTTCGGCCCCGCTCATCGATGTGCCCGCGCCGCGGCCAGCGCGACGCCGGTGGTGGAACGCCCGGCCAGGTACGGAACGGTCACCGCCTGACCGCCGTACGACGCGACGAGCGCGGCCTCGGGCAGGGCGTCCGCCGAGTAGTCGCCGCCCTTGACCCACACGTCGGGCCGCAACATCTCGATCAGGGCCTCGGGCGTGGCCTCCTCGAAGACCACGACGCCGTCGACGCAATCGAGCGCGGCCAGCACCTCGCAGCGATCGGCGGCCGAGTGGAACGGCCGGGGCGGCCCCTTGAGCGCGCGCACCGACGCGTCCGAGTTCAGGCACACCACCAGGCAGTCGCCCAGTGCCCGGGCCGCGCGCAGCGTTCGAATGTGTCCCGCGTGCAGCAGGTCGAAGCAACCACCGGTGGCCACGATCCGCCCGCCCGCCGCCCGCACCCGCCGGACGTGCGCAAAGGCGGAGCGGCCGTGCCCCGACCCGCCGCCGTCGATCGCCGCACCGCCCGACACCGCCT
>NZ_WWJX01001144.1 GCF_009865215.1 Streptomyces sp. SID3343
GTAGTGGTAGCCCTCGGACGGTGCGGTGACGGTCAGCGCCCGGGCACGGGGCCTGCCGGCGCGCACGGGCCGCGATCGGCGGCGACCGCGGCCCGGCGGCCGAACCGGGGCTTCCCGGCCCGGAGTCGACCGTGCGTGTGGTCGTGGACAGGCCGGGCCCGGGCCCGCCCCCCGACGCTGATCGGGTGGCCTCGGCGGGCGGGTGAGCCCGTCGGCGGCGCGGCGTAGCCGAGGTGGGCGGGCCTCACTCGCGACGCGGCGGTGGTGGGCGGGCGAGCCCCGTTCGTGGCGCGGCGGTGGGTGGAGGAGCCCCTTTCGCGACGCGACCGAGGGGGCCGGCAAGTCCCCTCGCGACGCCGCCGAGGTGAGTGGAGGAGCCCCTTTCGCGTCGCGACCGAAGTGAGCCGGCGAGCCCCACTCGCGACACGACCGAAGTGAGCCGGCGAGCCCCCTCGCGACGCCGCCGAGGTGAGTGGAGGAGCCCCTTTCGCGACGCGACCGAAGTGAGCCGGCGAGCCCCCTCGCGACGCGGCGCCGTGGTGAGTTCGCCCCCGCCGTGCCTCGGGGTCAGGTCGTGCGGCTCGCTCGCGAGGTGCGGGGATGGCTCCAGTAGCCCAGTGCGCTCACCGTGGCCTTGGGCAGCTCCCGTTCCTTGAGCAGGTGGGCGCGCAGGCTGCGGATGACCAGGGATTCGCCGGCGGCCCAGACCTGCCCGGGCCCGTCCGGCAGGGTCAACGCGCGTACCGCGTCTTCCAGCCCCCGCCCTCGGCCCGGTTCGGCGTCGCCGCGGTGGACCCAGTGCACCCGGGCGTGCGCGTGGTCGACGTCGAGGGCGGCGTGTTCCGCTTCGTCGCGGACCTCCAGGACCACGAACGTGGGGTGATCGGTGGGCAGTTCGGCAACGGTGGCGGCGATTGCGGGCAGCGCCGTCTCGTCGCCGACCAGCAGGGTCCACTCGGCGGCCGGGTCGGTCACCCAGTGCACCCGGCTCCCGGCAAAGCCCACCCGGTCCCCCGGTCGGGCGGCACCGGCCCACCGACCGGCGGCACCGTGGTCACCCGCTGCGGCCGCTTCCGTCGCTTCCGTCGCTTCGCCTTCGTCACCGTCTTCGCCACGGAAACCCCGGTCGCCGTGGTCGCCGTGCAAAAAGAAGTCGACGGTCAGCGACCGAGCCTCGGCGTCGAACGCGCGGACGGTGTAGTTCCTGGCGGGCTGCTCCCGGCCCCCGGCGAAGCGCCATCGACCGGGCTCGGGCAGGAAGATCTCCTCGGTACCCCGAGCGGGCCAGATCAAGGTGACGATCTCGCCGGGCTGCTCGACGATCATGTCGGCCAACCCCTCCCCGTGCAGCGTCAGGCGACGCATCAACGGGCTGAGCGAGTCCGCCTCGACCACTTCCAGCAGCCCGACGGCCTGCGGGAACGGCCGCACCAGTAGGGGAGCCTGGTCCCCGTCGTCCGCGTCGCTCACGTCGTCCTCATCGCCCCGACGGCGGGCGATCAGCCGGGCGTTGTGCAGGTCGGCGTGGCCGGACTCGAAGAGAGCCGACAGCACCTCGTCGACGAAGGCGTCGGCGTCGTCGCCCAGCACGTCGGCCGGCTCGGAGAACGCCGTGGCCCGGGCGAACCGGCGCAGCGCCTCCGGGTCCGGGCCTGCCGACACCGCGACGTCGCGCTGCTCCACCACGATCTCCAGGCCCTCGTCGACCAGCACGTCGCGAACCCGCTCGACGGAATGCCGATGGATCGCCGACGGCGCCCCGGCAAGCCGTTCCTTCCACCTGGCGTGGGCGTAGACCCCGTCGAGCGCGTCGCGCATCGCGAGCCCGTCGGCGGCCGGTCGGCCGAAGCTCCATTGCAGGACCACCTGCCCGCCGGGCAGCACCGCGCGGGCCATGGCGCGCAACGCGACCTCGGGATCGGCCAACCGGTGCAGCAACCAGGAGGAGTGAACGACGTCGAACTCGTCCTCGGGCAGCCGCAGTTCGCGGGGGTCCTGATGTTCGACGGTG
>NZ_WWJX01001145.1 GCF_009865215.1 Streptomyces sp. SID3343
AACCGGCCCGGCGGCCCGGCCGCGCCGCGCGTAGCCGGTCAGATACGCACGGGCGAACTCGTCGGCAGCCGAGTCCGGCGTCACGATTGCGGCCGGCCGGCCAGCGCGTCCGCGAGCAGACACTGGGTGGGTCCGGCCAATCGGCCGCGGTTCCAGTGGAAGACGGTGTAGTAGGCCAGTGCCTGGCGGGGCCCCAACTCCGCGTGGCCGCCCGTGAAATACTCCCGCGTCCACCGCTCGCCCTCGGTCCGAGCCTCGCTCCGATGCCGAACGGCCAAGGCCCGTAAGGGATCCGGCAGCGCCTCGCGCAACGCCTCGACGGCGCGCCAATGCGCGCGGACCCGAATCGCCGTGTCCCGCCAGGCGTCCGACACCGCGGCCGGCAACGTTCGACCCGTGGTTGTGCGTACCCGGTCCCACACGTCGCGGTCCTCCCACCCTTGTACGCCGAGCCCGTCCATGACGTCGCGCAGCAGCACGAGTGAGAACGCCCACGCGGGCAGCGATTCCCCCTCGGCCGCGTGGAATCCGAGCCAGGACAGGGAGTCGACGGTGAACAGGCGATGCACGCTGCGCATCGACACCGGGCCGCCGAACAAGTGCTCCTCGGGCTCGTACACGCCCGGTTCGATGCGCACCACCAACGCGTCCCGCTGCCATTCCTCGACGCGTGCGTGCACGAGTTCGCGCAGCCGCGCCGAGGTCGCGGCATCGCCGTGCAGGGCGAATCGGATCCGCAGTCCGGGTGCCTTGTGTACGAAGAAGAAGTCCGCGGCCGCGCCGGTCGTGAGCAGTTCGCACGCGACCTCTTCGAGGCGGGCGTACAGGCGCGCGTCGGCGCCGGGAGCGGGCCTGACCGCGACGTGCACCCACCGCGTCCGGCGCGTGTCGGCGGCTCTGGAACGCTCGATCGCGGCGAGGCCGGCCGAAACGAACTCCCGCCGCACGGCGCGATATTCGGGGTGC
>NZ_WWJX01001146.1 GCF_009865215.1 Streptomyces sp. SID3343
CGCGCCCGCTGCGGACGCGGGACGTCGCACGCGGGCCGGTGACCGGGCCGGACCAGCCGGGCTCACGCCGACCACGACGCCTCTCGGTCGCCCGCCAAGAGGGGCGTCCCGTGTGGACGACACATCCTGCCCGGAGGAGACGCTGGGCGTGGACGAGACGCTCGGCACCGGCGAGACGCTCGGCGCGCGCGAGACGCCCTGTGTGAACGAGATCGCCATATGGCCGCCGCCGCGCTCAAGCGGTGGTGAGCACGGTACCGATCGCACGCACGAAATCGTCGAGGTCGTCGGGCGTGCGCGAGGTGATCAGCGTCCACCCGTCGGTGTCGTCGGCGACGACCGACTCGTCCACCCAGGTGCCGCCCGCGTTGCGGATGTCCGTCCTGAGCGACGGGTAGGACGTCAGCGTCTTGCCCGTCACCACGCCGGCCTCGACCAGGGCCCACGGGCCGTGGCAGATCGCCGCGATCGGGCGCCCCGACGAAGCGAACGAGCGGACCGCATCGACCGCCGTGTCGTTCAGCCGCAGCGCGTCGGCGTTCAGCGTGCCGCCGGGCACGAGCAGCAGGTCGTAGTCGGCCGGGTTCACCGTCGCCAGGGTGTGGCTGGGCTGGACACTCTCGCCCGGGTCCTTGTCGCCCACGAGCGTATGGATCGGCTCCGCCGACACCGCCGCCACGTCCACGGCGGCGCTCGCCCTGCGCAAATGCTTCACCGGGACCACGAGTTCGTCCTGCTCGACGCCGTAGTTCGTCACGATCACCAGGACCCGACGCCCCGCGAGCTCGTTGTGTGCCATCCGTCCGCCTCTTTCCGGTATTCCGATCGCCCATTCGATGTCCGCCCGACGTGCGCACGGGACGTCGCCACCCGATGTACGCGTTCGATGTACGCATCGGACGTACGCATCCGATCCGCCCGATCGGTGGCCGCGGCCGACTACACCAGCCGATGGCTCACCGAGCGCGCTCCCGACATCGAGCAGC
>NZ_WWJX01001147.1 GCF_009865215.1 Streptomyces sp. SID3343
GGGGACCGGATCGCGCTCAGCAGCCCCGCCGGCGAGATCAGCTACGACCGCCTGCGCGGGCACGCCGACGCGCTCGCGGCCCGGCTGTACGCTGCCGGCGCCCGGCCCGGCGACCTCGTCGGCATCCTGCTTCCGCGCGGCCCCGACGCCGTCACGGCCATGCTCGGCACGTGGCAGGCCGGCGCCGCCTATGTGCCGCTGGATCCCGAATACCCTTCGGCCCGGCTGGAGTTCATGGTGGCCGACAGCAACACTCGGGTCGTGGTGACCGATGCCGCGCACGCCGACCTGCTGCCGGGGCACGTCACCGCGGTCCTCGTCGGACAGCCACCCGCCGCAACCGAGAACCTCACCCCGGTCACCCCGGTCGCCCCCCGCCAGGACGACCCGGCCTACGTCGTCTACACGTCGGGCTCCACCGGCACCCCCAAGGGAGTCCTCGTCCCGCACGGCGCGCTCGCCGCCCGGGTGGACTGGATGCGCTCGGGCTACGGCATCGCGGCCGACGACCAGATCCTCCAGAGCGCTTCGCTGTCCTTCGACACGCACGCCGAGGAGATCTACCCGTGCCTGGCCACCGGGGCCACCCTGGTACTGCCGGCCCCCGAGACGTCGCTGCCGGAGGAACTCGCCGAACACCGACTCGACGCGGTCACCGTGCTCGACCTGCCCACCCCGTACTGGCACGAACTGGTGGAGTCCCCCACCGCGATCACCTGGCCCGCAGCGCTGCGCCTGCTCGTCCTGGGCGCCGACCAGGTACGCCCCGGCGCACTGGCCGCGTGGCGCGAACAGGTCGGCGACCGGGTCCGGGTGGTCAACTCGTACGGCCCCACCGAAACCACCGTCATCGCCACCACCGCCGACCTCGGGGCCGCCGACACCCTCGGCCGCCCGCCCATCGGCACGCCGATCGGGCGCACCCGCACACTCGTCTGCGACGCGTACGGCAACCCGGTCCCACCCGGCGTCCCCGGCGAGCTCTACATCGGCGGCGACGGCGTCACGCACGGCTACCTCGGCCGCCCCGGCGCCACCGCCGGCGTCTTCGTCCCCGACCCGCACGGCCCGCCGGGC
>NZ_WWJX01001148.1 GCF_009865215.1 Streptomyces sp. SID3343
TGGACCACCCCACCGCGCCCGCGCCGTACACCCTGGGCGACGGCGCCGGCGTGTGGGTGGCCCACGGTGTGGTCCTGGCGCTCACGGCACCCCATCCCGAGGCCGCCGCGATCTTGCTGCGCGCCGCCGGTCACGTCACCGCCGCGCAGGGCCTGCCCGAACTGGCCATCGACCTCCCCGACGACACCCACGCGAAGGCATGCGCGGTGGCGGGATTCTCGCGCCGTACGCGTTATTGGGGGAAACCCATCCTGTGAGGCATCGGGTGCATCCCTGATCCTGGACGTACTCCACGGGGAGGAGACGGCACCGTTCATGTCCTCCCGGAGTACCGATCGGCCCGCCGATCGTGGCGTCCGCCGACGGCGAGGGTCACGATGGAGGTGGACTCGACCGGGCGTGCCCGACCGAGTGTGAAGCGAAGACGAGAACCGAAAGAGGAGGCCGAGCGCATGTCCGGCGCAGATGTGGTCACCGGCGCGTTGTGCATGGCGCTGACGGGTCTCGGCCTGGTCATCGCGGTGCAGACCGCCCGACGACGGAATTACCTGAGCGCGACCCGGTGGACGGCCGCAGCCCTGTTCCCGATCGGCCTGTACCTGACGGGCGTCGCCACGCTGGGGCGCCGGGTGGGCAGCGCGACCGTCGACTGGGCGACCGACCTGGCGTTCGGGATCAAGGCGTGGGGCGGCGTCGCGATCCTGGCGTTCGCGGTGATGCTCCTGATGATCGCCCGCATGGTGGCCGGCCGGAAGGGCGGCACATCGGACGCCGGCGCGACCGCCCCGGACGTCTCCTCACTCACCGCCGCCGGCACGTCCGGCGGGGCGCTGCCGCAGAGCCGTCAGCCGAAGC
>NZ_WWJX01001149.1 GCF_009865215.1 Streptomyces sp. SID3343
CAAGACCAAGGCCGCGTGGGACGCCGTCAGCGTGCCCGCCCAGTCCGGTGACCCGACCTGCACCGGCAACCCCAACCCGGACTTCTCGATCGCGCTGAACCCGACCGCGGGCAGCGCGGCACCCGGTGGCACGACCACGTCGACCGTCTCCACCACCGCCATCGGTACGGCGCAGAATGTGACGTTCAGCGCCTCGGGCCAGCCCTCGGGCGTCGGCGTGGCCTTCGCCCCGCCGTCGGTCCAGTCCGGCGCCTCCTCGACGCTGACCGCGACCGTCGGCGCCAACGTCGCGCCCGGCACCTACCCGATCACTGTGACCGGGACCGGGACGAGCCTCAGCCACACCGCCCAGTACACCCTGACCGTGACCGGGACCGGCGCTCCGGACTTCTCGCTCACGCTGAACCCGACCGCGGGCAGCGCCGCTCCCGGCGGCACGACCACGTCGACCGTCTCCACCGCGGTCACGTCCGGCTCGGCGCAGTCCGTGGCCCTGACCGCGACCGGGCAACCGTCCGGCGTCGGCGTGGCCTTCGCCCCGTCGACCGTCCAGTCCGGCGCCTCCTCGACGCTGACCACGACCGTCGACGCCAACGTCGCACCCGGCACCTACCCGATCACCGTGACCGGGACGGGCAGCAGCGCCACACACAGCGCCACGTACACCCTGACCGTGACCGGCACCACCGGCAACGCGCTTGCCAACGGCGGGTTCGAGCAGGGCACGGCGAACTGGACCCAGAGCGCGAACGACATCACCAACAGCAACCAGAACAGCGCGCACGGCGGTTCCTGGTACGCCTGGATGATGGGCTACGGGTCCACGGCCACCGAGACCGTGGCGCAGGCCAACGTCGCGATTCCGGCCGGCTCGCCGCAGCTCAAGCTGTGGGTGAAGATCACCACTCAGGAATCCGGTTCCACGGTGTACGACACCCTCAAGGTGAAGATCGGCAACGCCACCGTGGCCACCTACTCCAACGCCAACGCCACCGGCGGCTACGTACAGAAGACCGTCAACCTGAGCGCCTACGCGGGCCAGACGGTCACCGTGACGTTCGCCGGCGCCGAGGACGCGTCGCTCACGACGACCTTCCTCGTCGACGACGTGTCCATCTCCTGATCCGCGCCTACTGAACCTCACGAACCGAAACCCGGTCGGTCCGACCGGCTCGACGAACAACGGGTGAACGCCCCGCTCCCGGCGACTCGAACCACGCCGGGGGCGGGGCTCTCGCGATCCCGATCCGGGTTCCGATTCCGATCGGAGCCTGGACGAGAGGCAGTTCGGCTCGGGGCCGGCGTCGGGCCCTGGTGCGGCCGACGGGCCGACGGAGGATCGGGTCGACAGGCGAACGGGCCGACGGCGATCGGGCAGTCCGAGAATGGCCGGTCCGCCACCCTCCCGGTTGTGCCGGGCGTCGGATCTCTCGTACGCTCCGCACGCTGAACAAACGCTCGACAACTACATAGATCGACACTCAGGGGAAGCCGGTCGAAACCCGGCGCTGACCCGCAACCGTAGGCGGTGGCCGTGAGGCCGCCGCGAGTCGGAATGCCTGAGTCCGTTCGATCCTGAAGGCTCCAGCTGTCGTGGACTGCACGCTGAAGCCCGGACTCTCCCGTCGGTGCTCTCTCGTCGGCGGGGCGCCGGGACTCGGTAGTCCCGGAAGGGTTCACCCTGATGTCCTGGCTCACCGTGAGAAACACCGGCGCCGTCGCGGCCTGCGGCGCGGTGCTCCTGGCCGCGGCCCCCGCACTCGCGACCGCGCCCGCCGGCTCGAATCCGCGCGTGGCCGCCGTCGTCGCCGCCGCGAAGTGGCAGGCGGGCGAATTGGTCGAGGGCGGCATACCCGGCTTCGTCGGCTCCGACTGGGGGCTGACCATCGACACGATCCTCGCGCTGTCCGCCACCCGGGCCGACCCCGTCGCGCTGACCGCCGCCACCGACGCGGTCGCCGCGAACGTACGCGCGTACAACAGCAACGAGGCGTGGGGGGAGCCCGGTTCGCGCATCGCCGGTGCCACCGCGAAGATCCTCGTCGCCGCGATCGCCGCGCACCGTGACCCCACCGCGTTCGGCGGGTTCGACCTGCGGCAGGAGACCCTGGACCTGATCGCCGGCGCCGACGCCGGAGCCGACGAGGGACGCGTTCGGGACCGCAAGACGAGCAGCGACAACAGCAACGCGTTCGGCCAGTCGTTGGCCGTGTTGGGTCTGGCCCGGTCGGGCGGGGTGCCCGGGCCCGCGGTGGACTTCCTGATCCGACAGCAGTGTCCCAGTGGCGGATTCCGACTGTTTCCGGACCGGTTGGGCAGTTCCGGTCCCACCTGTCAGGACGGTCCCGCGACCGTGCTCGACCCGGACTCGACCGGCATGGCGGTACAGGCACTGCTCGCCGCCGCGGCCGAGGACGGGACGCCCGGTGCGGCGGAGGCGGCCCGCAAGGGCGCCGACTGGTTGAAGTCGACGCAGCGTGGCGACGGTTCGTTCGGCGGCTCGGGTCCCACCGTCGCGTCGAACACCAACAGCACGGGCCTGGCCGGTCAGGCGCTGCACGCCGCCGGCCACTCCGCCGCCGGGGACAAGGCCGCGGCGTGGGTCCTCGGACACCAGATCACCAAGGCGAACGCGGGCAAGGCCGACGACGAGATCGGCACGATCGCGTACAACGCCGAGAGTTTCGAGTCGGCCCGCGCGGACGGCATCGCGGACTTCCAGCGCGACCAGTGGCGCCGGGCCACCCCGCAGGCCCTGCTCGTCCTGGCCGACGTCCCACTCGGTAAGCTCGGCCGGCAGCCGACCGATCCCGAGCCGACCGATCCCGGGCCGAGCGGTACCGAAAGCCCGACCACCGCCCCCACGTCGCCGGGCCCGGCCGGCCCCGGCCCGTCCACGCCCGCGCCCACC
>NZ_WWJX01001150.1 GCF_009865215.1 Streptomyces sp. SID3343
CTCCGCGCCGCCCGCTCCGCGCCGCGTCGTTCCGCCCCGTGCCGCCGTTCCGCGCCGCCGCTCCGCCGTCCCGCTCCGGTCCGCGCCGTTCCGCTGCGATCGAGGGTCGGTCAGTGCCTGTACAGGTCTTGAGGCTCGGCGACTACGGACTCGGCGCGGGTGAGGGCGCCGGGCGGGTACGGCTCGGTGAGCCGGCTCAGTTCATCGGGTGATCGCCGAGGGCACGTCGTCGCGCGGTTCGGGCTCGTCCGGACGCACCCGGGTCTCGGGCGGTCACCGAGAAAACAGGCTGTGGGGGCGGCGGGCGCGAGGGCCGCGAAGGGTACGCCGTGGCCACCGGCCCACGCGCGGATGCCGAACACTCGTCCGGCCCGGATCGAAGGTCGACCGCGACCCACCGACCCACGCGCGGATGCCCAACACCGGCAAGATGAGCGGGACGAGCGGGATCGGTAGCCCGGCGCCGGGACTTGCCACGTCCCCGAGCGAGGCACCGGCCCACAGCGCGAGCGTGGCCGGCATGCCGATCGACGGCCTCCGGGCGAACACGTCGCCGTGAGTCACGTCGGGTCGTTGGCCTCAGCGTTGTCGGGCGCGGCGGTGGCTGCGGATATTCGGCTGCGGGACTGGGTGCCCAGGAGTCCCGCGGCGAAGAGCATGATGCCGATGGCGAGGGCGGCCAGGGTCGGGAGATACCAGCCGGCCTCCGAGCCCTGTTCGGCGAACGCGGTGACGACGGCGGACACGCCGGCGCACACCAGCGGCGCCGCGAACGCGAGGCCCCGCCGGC
>NZ_WWJX01001151.1 GCF_009865215.1 Streptomyces sp. SID3343
GCCCGCGGCGAACTGACGCGGGCCGAGCACGAACTCGCCGACGCCATGGCCGAGGTCGCGGCGTCGACGGTGGATCGGGTCCTGCTCGGGCACGCCGCCGCCGTGGACGCCGTGCACGCCGACGTCGAGGCGATCCGCGACGCGGTCGAACTCGCGGCCGACGCCGAGGACGAGGCGTTGTCGGCCCGGGAGCGGGCCGCCGACCTGCTCGCCCGGGTGCGCCCCGACCGCGCGCTCGACGACCCCACCGCCTACGACGTGCCGGCCGGTGTCGGTGAGCGGGTCACCGCCCTGCGCGACGAGCTCAAGGCGTGCGAGGCCCGACTGGCGAGCGCCGCCGACAAGGTGGCCTACCGCACGACCCGACACGACGCCGCCCGCGCGGCCGCGACCGCGCTCGTCGCCCCCGGCGACACCGAGGACCTGCGCGCGCTGCTCAAGGCCGTGCCCGGCAACCTGGTCGACGACATCGCCCGCGACGAACAGTGCGAGCGTAAACTCAGCCGTGAAGCGGTCGATCTGCGCACCCGGCATGCCCTCGACGACGTCCCCGCGCTGGCCGGCGACGGAGCCGCCCGGGTACGGCTGCCCGGCCAAGGCCGGATCGCCGACCACGTCGAGCAGGTGACCCGGGCCAGGGCCGAGCTGCGCGCCGCGGCCGACGCCGAGCACGAACTGCGAGCCCAACTCGACCTGCGGAGCCGCGAGTTGGCCGCGCTGACCGGCATCGACCCGCCGCCCACGCCCGCCGAGTGGGCCGCCGCCCGGGCCGAGCGCGATCGGCTGTGGACGCAGATCTGCGCCGCCCCACCGCTCACCGACGACCGGATCGACGAGTACGAGCACGCGGTCGAGCTGGCCGACGACCTCGCCGAGCGGATAGCGAGCCGGGCCGAGGCCGCGGTCAAGCGCGGCCGCCTCGAGGTCGACGTCGCGCACGACGGCCGTCGACTGGTCGAACTGGCCGCCCGGCGGGCCGAGGCGAGCGAGCGACAGGCCGACCTCGACACGGCCTGGGCCCACGCCTGGCAGCTCGACGGCTTGCCGGTGCCCGACCCGCACGACGCCTCGGTCCTGATCGACGCCGT
>NZ_WWJX01000119.1 GCF_009865215.1 Streptomyces sp. SID3343
TGAGAGCGTCGTACAGCGCGCCGTGCCCGCGGCGGTGCTCGGCCGGCAGCGTCAGGTCCACCGGCGCCGTCACCGGCCCGTCCGCACACAGCAACGCGTCCATGAGTTTGAACAGTTCGTCACGCCGCGCGGTCAGACACGCGAAGAAGTCCTCACGGAAGTGTGACGCTTCCGCGAACGGCTCCCGCTGAACATCGTGGTGCAGCAGACTCATTCCCCCACGGCCTTCGTGTCGATTACGTGTGTCCTTGGTCGGAGCACATGATCAGACGAAGGCCGTGTCCCGTCCGGCGAATTCCCGGACGAGCGATCCCGTTCGAGGCATTGTTCGAGGTCAGCAGCAGGCCGCAGACTCATCCTCACGGCTTTTGTCTTGATCAGCTCACCCTGGTCGGAGCACATGATCAGACGAAGTCCGGCTTGCCGTACGGAGAATCCGCAATTGCGCCACCTTCGAGTCGATGGGCGGCCTGTCACACCGTCTCGGCGCCAATGACGATGTCAACGGCGCGGGCCCGTCCCTGCGCGGCGTCGACCGAGACCCGCACCCGCCTTCTGCCCGGTTTCCCGAGCAGGGACGTGATGAACCGGCTCTCCCCGATGACATCCCCCACGACGAGCCGCCCATCGCTCAGCAGAAGTTGTCCGTCGAACACTGTGGTCATTGCCTCTGGATCCCGTCCCGCGCCACCCGCCTCACTGCGATCCGTGAAGATTCGGACCTTGACCAGCCCCACCTGGGCCTGCACCCGAACAATGACGTGGGTGTCGCAGGCTGCCGCGGGCTCGTTGTCGAGAGCCAGTGTTGTGGGTATCCACTCGTTCGAACCGAGAGCCATCACCGGGTGATTCACGTACAGGTCGACACCTGCGATCTGCACAGCAACGACTCCCATTCCCTCTGTGACGTTCACGGAGGATAGGGCCCAGCGCTGACAGAGCATCAGGCGCCAGACCATAAAGCACAAGCTCAGCGCCTGTTTCTGATCCCGGCTTCGTGAAGAGTTCGGGGCCTAGGCTGGTGTCGTGTACGAAGGCGCCGGGCCGACAGGGGAGCGCGTGTGTCCGGGCTGTGGTGGGCGGCTGAGAACGGACGCGCGGCCTGGTGCCGTGTACTGCTCAGGGGTCTGTCGTGCCAGGCAGTGGCGCAAGGACCGCCGTCTGCGCAAGCGGGTGCCGGCGGAGTTGAGTGGCACGGGCCGGGCCGAGTGCCCCGAGTGCGGGGCCACTTGGGTGGCGGGGGTGGACCGGCGATCGGACGCCGTCTACTGCTCTCGTCGCTGTGTCGTGAGGGCGTGGCGGACTCGGAACGAAACGTTCGACGAACGGTCACCGTGACCGCACGGCGAACGCATCCGAATGGCACCTTCGAGTATCTTCCGGTCACTTTCGGTCGTTTGCTGGGATCTTCGTATTTACCGTTCGAATCTCGGTCTCGGAAGCGGGGCGACGTCTCGTCACGGTCGAAGGGGCCGTGCCCCCGCTCGCGGGGGGTGGTGAATCCCATGCCCGAAGAGTCCATGAACACCGACAGAGTCGACAGCGTCAGCTGCAGCCGCTACGAACAGATCGTGGCCGAGCTTCGCGAGATCGTGGAGAACCAGACCCGGGGTCAGTTCACGATCGGTCACTACGCGCTCGAGATCGAGCCGATGAGGGAGGTCGGCGGCCAGGAGCGAGGCGATGAACTGTTCACGGTCAAGGAGTCGTTGTTCCGGCTGGCCGAGGACATCGGCCTGTCGTATTCCTCGGTGAAGGAGACCCGGTGGACGGCCTCACGCTGGCCGAGGGAACGCCGCCAGTCCGGGGTTTCCTTCACGGTCCACAAAATTCTGGCGGTGATCGCCCACGAGCGGGAGCGGTTCCCCGCGATCCTGACTCCGCCGGAGGGCGAGGCCCGGTGGACCGCGGACGGAGCCAGGCGCCGGGTCGGCCGGCAGGTCGACCGGCCGGTCACGCCACAGGAGAAGGTCAGCGCAATTCACATCCTGGCCCGTGACGAGGACGTCGCCGCCGTGGTCACCACCGACTTCCTGCGGCGGCCGACGGTGGTCGCGCAGGTCAAGAGCGAGGACAAGGTCCGGGTCGTCGAGGAGTTGACCCGCGACGACCACGTCGCCGCGGAGGTGACCACCGGTCTGTTGCGGCGCCCCGACGTCGCGTTCCGGGCGATGAGGGACGACACTGCCCGCCACCAGGTCAATCACGCCCAGGTCGAGCGGGGGGCAGGCTCGCGAACACTTCGAGGAGACGAGTCCGGTCGCGCCGGCGGTCCGCCGGATCGATCGGTCGGTGGAGTTTCTGGACCTGGTCACGGCCTGCCACGCGTTCGTCGCGGCGGCCGGCCGGGTCGTCCCGGGCATGCGGGATCGGCAACTGGGGGACGACGAGCGCACGATCGTGCACGAGAACGTCGCCCGCGTTCGGGCCACGTTGGACTGGATCGAGACGGCCGTCGACACCGGTCGGGTCGACGTCGACGGCGAGCTGGCCCGACTCCTCCAGGGCGAATAGACGATGCCTCGGGCCTCCGAGCGCAGATCGCCCGTGGCCCAACGGCATGCGGACACCGTCCGGTTCGTGCTCTTCGAGGCACGGCCGGCCGGTCTGGCCTTCAATCAGTTGGTCAGATCCACCGAGTTGTCGCCGAACCAGGCCCGCGCGGGCCTGGCCTGCCTGCGGGACATCATCACCGAACGCGGCCGGCCGCCCCTGATCTGGGACGCGGGCGGACGGCTACAAGTTCTGCTCGGACCCCGCCGAGCTCCAGGCCTACGAGGTCGCGGTGATCCGGGAGAAACTTACCGAGATCCGCCGGTTCATCACCGGGGTCGTCGCCCCGCACGCGGCCCTGCAACCCAAGGGCCGATGGATCAAGCACCTGAACCCCCAGCTCAACTCCGTCGAGTCGACGCTCGACGTGATCGCCGACTACATCGACGCCTGATCGGTCGGGGCCGGCCGCGGATCGGCCGGGCCCGACCCCGTCCTCCCGGGGAGGGGCACGATGGCACGGCACCGCTGCTACCCCTCGGACACCTGGGACGACGAATGGGTCCTGATCGAACCGCTGTTGCCGCCGCCTGCCTGCGAGAGCCCGACCGGCGGCCGGCCGGAGAAGCACCCACGGCGGGAGATTGTCGACGCGATCCGCTACGTTGTCGACACCGGCTGCAAATGGAGGGCTTTGCCCCGGGATTTTCCACCTTGGCGAACCTGTTACGGCTTCATGGCCCGCTGGGCGGCGGCCGGGGTGGTCGGACAGATTCGTGACCAGCTCCGCAAGCGTGTCCGGCGCGGGATGGGCCGGGCTCCGGGGGCGGTTGCCACCGTCATCGACTCACAATCCGTGAAAGCCGCAGAGACCGTCGGCAGGGACTCGCGCGGCTACGACGGGGCGAAGAAAATCAACGGCCGCAAGCGGCATCTGGTCGTGGACACCAAGGGCCTGCTGCTGTTCGTCCTGGTCACTCCGGCCGACATGACCGACCGCGACGCGGCCAAGGAGGTGCTGTTCAGACTGCGGCTGATGCACCCCGAGATCACCATCGTCTGGGCGGACTCCGCTTATGCCGGACAGCTGGTGACCTGGGCAAAAGACCGCTTGGACCTGACGCTCAAGACCGTCAGTCGACCGAAGGACGCCATCGGATTCGTCGTCCTGCCCCGCCGTTGGGTGGTCGAAAGGTCGCTCGCCTGGGTCATGCACGCCCGTCGACATGCCCGCGACTACGAACGGCTCAACCAGCGCTCGGAATCGCTGATCACCTGGGCCGCGATCACGCTCATGACCAGGCGCATCACTCGGCGACAGTCCCGACGGACGAACCAGCCGTCCTCCCGCGAGAACAGCCGGGACTGACGGTCGCCCGGACCATCGCCACCCGGTCCCGGCCACATTGCCGCCTCTTCACTCTGCCACGACATGCCTCGACCCGGCAGCGAATCACCGTCCTTGACAGTGGTGCATGCTGTCGGCGTGCACATGTACATCCCAGCCCGGTGCGAGTGAACGCAGCCAGTTGTTGATGCGGTGAGTTCCGGTGCTCCCGTCAACCCGAGGACGAACGTATCGCCCACCACGCATGGTGCTCGGCCAGGTCGCGTGCTACGGGGTCCCGCCAGCGAGTGAGGTCATCGATCAGTTTCGCGTAGAGGTCTCGCGCGGTGGCCGGGTCGCCGGCCTCGCCGACCCATCGGGCAGCCTCGATATAGGCGTCCACCGTGTTGCCGTGCCGTGGGCCGTGGACGCGGGCCACGTCCGGGAGGAGTTCCGCGTACAGGTCGCGAGCGGCGGCCGGGTCGCCGGCCATGCCCGTCCAGTAGGCGTGCCTTATACGCCAGTACAGCGACGGCCCTCTCAGAGGTTCGAAGACGTCGGCCGGCGTGGCGCGTTCCTTCACGAGACGGGTGTGCTCGGTGACGACGGCTGCCAGCAGGTCACGGGCGGCGGCAGGGTCGCCGGCCTCGCCGGTCCAGTGCGCGTGTTCGCCGCGGGCACCGAGCACTTCGGGGTCGTCGGGTCCGCACACGCGTGCCGCGTCCGCGGCCCATGCCGCCGCCAGGTCACGGGCCCGGGCCACATCACCGGCCGCCCCTGTCCACCAGGCCAGGCTGCCCCGCGCTTCCAAGGTCTCGGGGGCGTCCCGCCCGTGGGACCGCGTCAACTCTTCGACGGAGGCTCGGCTCCCGTCTCGGTTCACCGCCGCGTATTCCCGACGCGGGGCGTCGTACGTGGCCCAGCCTGCCCCAGGCGCGGACGACTGCCTGTTCACCAACGCGGTCTACCCATCTCGTTGTGTCGGTGGCACCAGACGGCGCAACACCCCTGCGCTGCGAGTGCCTTCGGTCGGCGTGGCGAACTCAACCGAATAGCCGACTGCAGTGCTCCCCCGCACACGTACCTGGGGACATTCCTTCGTACACCGCCGGGAAACGCAGGAGGCGTACATCGACACATGCCTCCAACGGGCTTCCGGAACAGGAGCATGATCGACGCGATCCACAGCCTCACCTTTAGAAACAGGCACTCACCCCGTGGCCCACGTGGGGGTAGATCACGAGTGTCGACGCCACGTTCGACTCCACCAGTGCGCGGTGGAACTCCCGCGCCTGACCTGCCGGGGTGCACCGGTCCAGCGCGCCCGCCGTCAGCAGGGTGGGAGTGCGCACGTTCGACGCGTGGCGCAAGGGGCTGCGCTCGACGTGGCGGCCGGTGAAAGAGCGTGGCTCGTCGGCCAGGAAGGTCCGGTCGAAGTGCGGCATGTTGGTGGTGTGGTGGAGCGAGATCCAATCGGTGACCGGCGCCGTGGGTGCCGCCGCCGCGAACCGCTCGTCCCGGGTGACCAGCCACGCGGACAGGAACCCGTCGTACGAGCCGCCCATCACACCGAGCGGATCCGGGTCGGCGATGCTGCGGGCGACCATCGCGTCGATCCCGGACAGGACGTCCTGCGCGTCGGCGCCGCCCATGTCGTCGAACGCCTGCTCGGCGAACCACTGGCCGTGACCGGCGCTGCCGCGCGGGTTCGGATTGAGCACCGCGTACCCGCGACTCACCAGTAGGGGCGTGCCCTGAAAGGCCGGCGACCAGCTGTTGCAGAAGCTCCAGATCGGACCGCCGTGCAGATGGGTCACCAACGGAAACGGCCCCGGCCCGGCCGGTCGACACAGGATCCTCTGGATCACGGTGCCGTCGGGGGCGCTCCAGGTCACCGCCTCGGCGACACCCGCCTTCGCACGCACGTAGTCCGCGCCCGGGTGGGTCAGTGACGCGATCGTGTCTACCGAACCGGTCCGTCACGACCGCCAGTTCCGGAAAGCGGTCCCAGCCGTGCCGGACACCGGCGTGCCCGTCAGCGGAGAAGGACGGTTCGGGATACCGGCCGCCGAAGATCTCGGTGCCCCGCCAGAGCTCGGTGACCTTGCCCGAGGTCCGGTCGTACTCCCCGACCACCGTGTCGAGCTCGGCTATTCCGGCCCACCCGAGCCGATCCTCGTTTAGCCGGCCAGCCGGCCGGCCGGTCGAGGTGACGTCGACGCCGTTGGTGTCGACCCGCATCGAAGCCGCGGCGCCCCCGGCCGAATCCACCGCGATCAGCACCAAGTCCCCGGCCACCACCTGGCGATCGCAGCACAGCGCCTCCACCACGGCCACCGCACGGCCCGAGGGGCCCTGGCGCTCCGTTCCGCCGCGGGAAGGGTAACCGCGATCACCCGACCCGACCCGGCCCGAGCCGACCCGACCCAACCCGGCCCGGTCGTCGCCAGGCTCGTCGGCGGCGTCCGGCACGACGCGGAGAGGTGGTTGCCGAGGCCGCGACACGACCGGGCGCAGGCTTCGGCATCGCTGTCGTGGCCGCCCCCTTCGCCCGCGGATCGGGCCGGTTCCTCCGCATCCGGAGCCATGTCGACGTCCCGCTCACGCGGGGGCCGTGATCGTGGTGGCGACCGCTCGATGAGGGCCTCAACGGGCGGGCCGGGTCGGCGCTACTTGATCGCGTAGTCGCCGAGTGCGCCCGCCAGGAGGCCGTAGACCGTGTGCGCGTCGGCAGTGACGGTGGCGGCGATCCGGTCGTTGTCGCTTCCCGCCAGCGTCAGTTCCGTGATCCGCCGGAACAACAGCCGTTCGGCGCCGCCGAGTTGCACGGCCGCGGCGCGGGGGAGGAGGTCGTCCGAGTGGGCGCCGGTGGTGTCGGCCAGGGCGCGGGTGAGGGCTTCTTCCCGCCGGTCGTGCAGGTCGCGCAGCCGGGCGGTGAGGGTGGGGCTGTCGGCGAGCATGCGGGTGAACCGTGCTCCGGCGAATCCGATCACCGGGTCCTGCCGTTCGACTCCGTCGAGGAAGGCTCGGCGCAGTGCGGCGAGCGCGGACTCGCCCTCGGCCCGCGTGGACACGGTGTGGGCGAGGCCGCCGACGAACTCGTCCTGGTGGTCCAGTGCCAGGTCCTCCTTGCGGGCGAAGTAGTTGGTGACCGTCTTCTTGGCGACGCGGGAGGCGGCGGCGATGTCGGCGATGGTCGTCGCCTCGAAACCGCGCTCCATGAACAGTCGGGTCGCATGGTCGGAGATGAGTTGCCTGGTTTCGTGCTTCTTGGACTCGCGGAGCCCCATCCCCGGGCCGGTGTCCGTGTCGGTGTTCATGGGCGTATCTTACATGCGATGTAAAGTTACACTTGACGTAAGAATCAGAACGCCCTAACTTTATGTTCGTGGCAAGTTTTTCGTTGGAGAGGCTGTACGTGAACACAACCGACGTGGGTGTGGAGTTCGACCGACAGATCCGGACGCTCGCGGACAAGGGCTATCCCGCGCGTGCGGGGCTGTCCGAGGCCGACTTTCGCGGCCTGTTCGAACCGTTGCGCGAGCCGGTGCTGGAATACATGTCGTCACGGACCCCGCCTGCGCCGTCCGAGGCCCGGGTGCCGTTCCTCCTGGTGGTGACCAGGGCGTTGGTGCCGATCGAGGAGTCGGTATCGCTGACCTCCCTCGCCGGGAAGACCGAGCCGGGAGTCGTCGAACGCTTCTACAAGCCGGGCGAGTTGGAACGGTTCGTGTCCCGTAAGGACCTGCTCCTGCCCGAAGGTGGGGCGTATGTCGTCTTCGACGTCGAACGCGGCGAGGAGTTCTGCGGCGTGGTCCCGCTGGACGCGATGGCAACGGTCGCCGCACGCGGGCGGACCGGCCTGACAATGGAGGAAGGCATCGCCCTGGTCACCCAGTTCCCGCGGGCGTTGGCCAAGAACAAGTGCTTCTCGCTCGCCGGCACTCGACTCGGCGACAAGGACAAGCGCGTCCCCGCGCTGTGGATCAGCAAGGGCGCCCCCAAGCTGGGCTGGTGCTGGGAAGGCAACCCGCACACCTGGCTGGGACTGGCCTCGGCAGGCGGGCGCACCGGCGCCGCGTAGCAGGCCCCTCGCCCACTCCGTCACCCACCAACGCCTGACAACCCGGGCCAACGCCCGACAACCCGGCCCGCGAATCACGCCGGGACTCTGCGCGTGCGCAAGCTCGGGTACGGCGAACCCCCGGTCGGCGGCGGCCGGGAGCGCCACCGGTGTCAGCCGGTTGCCGAGACGGATCGACTCGTCGAACCGTGCCTACGTCGTGCCTGTGCCCAATGGTTCAGGATGCCCGGTCCGCCGAGCCGACGACGGCCGCGATCAGCGGTCGGCCACCGACTCGCCGCGTGCGAAGTCCGCGCGACGAGCACGAAGCCCCGCCGGCGAGGACACCACGCGTCGAGGATGGGCGTCGGCCGACCGCACGTGTCGCCGTCGAGCCAAACACCACAACGTCGGCAAGACGGTCAAACGCGCCGGGCCGGGCAAGGAACATCAAGCCCAGCGACCTTGCACGTCGAGTTCGTCACTGGCGGGTCGCGTTCATCAGGTGGCGCCAGCGCGGTAGCTCGGTGAATGGCACGATCAGGCACAGCAAGGTCACCGTTGCGGCGGTCCAGGTCGGCCACAACACCCATGCGGCTGCTGTCGCCGCCGCCAGTTGGATCAGGACCAGGAAGATGGTGACGATGCCGGGTACGGCGACGGGTGAGTCGCCGCCGGGCCGGTCGCCCGGGGTGCCGAAGACGGTGGGCAGGCCGATGAGCAGCACGACGGCGCCGATCGCCAGTGGGATGGAGTACGACCAAAGGGCCCAGGGGGTGGCCACCCAGGCGATCAGCTCGGTGGCGAAGCGTAGGCCGCCTCGGAGGTGGTCGTGCCCGGGTCGTTGCGTGCTGATCTTTGTGTCGCTCATGATCCCCGTCTGTCGTTGATCGGCGCGACCGGGCGCCGAGGGTCCGGCCCGGAGCCGAGGGAAGCGGTGGCGGCCTGCAGGTCGTGATCGAAGGCGATCACTGGGTGAAGCCGGCGCCGATGTCGGTGTTGAGCCGGACGTCGGTGGCTGCTTCGAGCGTCGCGAAGCCGTGCGGCGCGGAGTGAAGCCGGAGCCGATGTCGGTGTTGAGCCGGACGTCAGTGGCTGCTTCGAGCGTCTTGAAGCCGTGCGGCGCGGTGGATGTCTCCGGGGCTGCGGGTATGCCCGATTCCCCCGTGACCGTGACCGTGATCGTGATCGGAGCCGATCGGTCCAGGGGAATTCACCGCGAACAGCATGGCCGAACTCGAAGTCGCCGGATGTGAGACCTCGGGTCCCGCCGCGGGTACCGGGTGGTCGCTTTCAGTCGGGGATCGTCGTCCCGGTTTCGTGATACCGGTGCGCAAACGGGTGTTGCTCGCCCTGGTCGTCGTCCGACGATGTGGAGTGGTCGAGTCGGTCGGCCCGCAAACCGGTGATCAGGCTGTCGATGAGGAAGTGGTAGCTGCAGGTGACGTCGCGAGTCAGACCGAAACCGTCGGCGGCTTCGAGGGCGGCGAAGCCGTGGATCGCTGCCCGAAGTGATCGGGCGGCGTCGACGATGCGGGCGTCGCGTAGTTCGAAGCCCGCAAGGACGTCGTACAGGACCCGCACGGCTTCGTTGCTCACGCGCTGGTCCTCCTCGTCGTCGGCTGCGGGTGCGCGAACGGTGGCGGCGTGGCGGCCGGGGTGGTCGAGGGCCCAGCGGCGGTAGGCGTCGGCGAACGCGCGGACCGCGTCGGGGCCGTACCGGCCGACGGCTGCCCGGGCCACTGCCTGGGTGAGTTCGCTCTTGGCCTGGATGGCGATGCCGCGACGAAGGGCGTCCAGGGAGTCGACGTGCTTGTAGAGCGATGGTGTGCGTACGCCGAGCCGCTCGGCCACCAGGCCCATGGTCAGGTTGGTGAAGCCGACTTCGTCGGCGAGCGCCGCTCCGGCCTCGATGACCGCGGCCGGCGTGAGACCTGCCCTAGGCACGCGCGTTGGCCTGCAGAAAGGCGATCACGAGGGACACCACTTCGTCGGGGTGCTGGACGTGCGGGTAGTGGCCGGTTCCCTCGATCATCGTGAGCCGGGCCGTCCCGGCCGGCATGGCGGCCACGATCGCCTCGCCTTCGGCTTGCGGGTCGGCCCAGTCGGGGTCGAGCGAGCCTTCGACGATCAAAGCCGGGCAGCGCACGTTCGGCAGCTGAGCGCCGGCGTCGGCCGGTGCGGCCTGGGCCATCTTCTGCAGTGCCTTCATCCGGCCGGGCTCGCGGAGCATGGCATCGATTCGGGCCAGGTCGGCGGTCCAGTCGGCCGGCTTCGTTCCGGGGTAGGCGATGTCGAGGTAACTCTTCCAGGACGCAAGACTGCCGAGCATGGTGCCGATCAGGCGGAGCATGCCCTTGCGGTAACGACCGACCCGCAGATCGCCCGGCTTGAACGTCTGCTTGCGGGTGAACGGTGCCAGTTCGACGATGCCGGTGACCAGATCGGGTGCCTGGGCGGCCGCGATGGTGGCGGCGCCGCCGGAGATCGAGTGACCGACCAGCACCGCCGGACCGCCGAGTCGGCGGATCACCGCGATCAGATCGCCGGCGATGTCGGTGCGGGTGTAAGACGGCCACTGCGCGCTCGATTCGCCGCAACCGCGCAGGTCGACGACCGCGACCCGGTAGCCGGCCTCGACCAGTCGCGGCGTGACGAATCGGTATGCGTCGCGGTTGTTGCCGATGCCCGGGGCCAAGACGACCAGCGGCCCCTTGCCGGTGACCTCGTAGGCGATCGTTCCGTCGTCACACGTGAGGTATTCGGTCATTGCTGTTCTCCAGGTTTGCTATAAGCGTTAGCTTCAAGCTAATAGCATTAGCCATACGTGTCAAGATCACCTTGCCGCACAGAGGCTGGGCCTCCGGGCGGTGCCCGGGAACTGCGTCTCCGCCTCCAAGAGCTTCAGCAGGACCGCGAAGCCCAACCGGTTCCCCGGAACTTGTTCGCCGGATCCGAGAGGTGGGCGCCCTGCTGGGACGTATCGGCCCACCGGTGGCGCCCATTCCGGTGACGCACTTGCGGGAAGCGCTGATGCACAGCTACGAGTGGCAGCGCGTCCAGGCGGCCACCGTGCTCTGGGACCTCTTCGGCGAGCCCGAGACACCCACCGTGCTGGACACGCTGCTGCGGGCGTGGGAGGAGAACCCCTCGACGGCGAACCGCATCGTGGCGTGTCCGGACCGGATGGGAGCGGCCGCGGAACCGGCGCTGCCGACACTCAAGGCCGCCTTGGCCCCGCGACGTCGCAGCGGCTGATGCAGGTCGATCGAGAGCGACGAGGAACTACAACGGATCGCACGCCGTGTCGTCGCGAGGTTCGATTGACCGACGCCGACGGGGACACTGCGTCCCGAACTGTCGCGAACTGTCCCGAACTGTCGCGACCGGAGCGGGGAGGATCCGGGCCACCACCTGCGCGAACCGGATCCGCCCCTGCCTGGCCGGGCTGAGGAATCAGGTGCGGCTGAACGCGTGGATGCGGTGCAGCCCCTCGGCTAAGCGATCGGGGCTTTCGGCGAGCGTGGCGCGGCCTGCCGCCTCGTGGAGGTGTCGCCGTCAGTCGGAGGCGGCGGTGTTCAGGACCGGTCCGACCATCGCCGCGAACTCTTCCGGTGTGATATCGGGACGTTCAGGGACTGGCCTCGGCGCGTTTCGGGCTGGTCGGCATCCCGGTCGAGTCGTATCCCGCCACCGAGATGGGCGCCGGAGTGGGCGGGGCCGAACGCTCGCGGCGGGAGCCGCAGTTGTCGGTGCGGCGGCGTAGCGTGCGGGTTCGGTTCCCCGTTCCGGGGCCCGGTGTGAAGGACGTTCCCGGTTGTGAAGGACGTTCCCGATCAGGGGGTGGGTGCGATTCCCGTCGTTGGTTCCGCGCGTGGTCGGGTGTTCGTCGACAATCACTCTCTGCACCTGGTCGCGGGGGAGAGGTTTCCCTGGGACCGGCCGTATTCCGTGAACACCACCGGTCTCGTCCAGGCTCGTGACGACGAGGTCCGCTTGAGTACGGGACTGGCGACGTGTGTCCGGATGCCGTTGACGGTGGAGGTCCACGACACGGAGCCGGGCACGCCGGCGGGCGAGTGGGAGGACGTCGCGGAGTCCTCGCTGACCGTGCACACCGACGACTTCCACGTCGTGGAGATCTGCGATGTCCCCTCCGTGCGCCTGCCCCTCGGCGCGGAGGGGGCGGCCGCGTACCGGGTCCGGGTCCACGCGCACGGACGCGACCTGGAATACGACGGCAGCGCCGGCGATCCGGAGGGCGAGCGCTACCTCGTCCAGTTGTGGCCCGCGGCCCACGCCCCCGACCTCGTCGTGCGGCTGAGCGCCGCCGCCCGACGCGGCCTGGATGCCGCGATCGCCGCCGCCCGCAAACCCCTGCCACTCGTCCCCCGTCCGCCCGGGCGGCCCATGACCGCACCGCGTCCGACGTCCGCGCCGGTGTCGGGCCGTGGGCAACGCCCCACACCCGTCAAGGCCATCGCCGACGACCGACGGATTCCTCCCGCCCGATAGCCTGCGACCCATGCATCCGGATGCCGAACCGAGCGCGCCGGCGGCCCAGAAGGACCTCCCCCCCGACCTGATGTGGCGCCTGCTCCGGCACCCGCAGGCCCGCCGCACGGTGGCGCTGCTGCGCCGGGACCTGACCGAGCAGATGATCGAGGAGATCATCGCGCTGGGCTCGGCACGTTCGCTCGCGGCCAACCGCTCCGTGCCTGCGGAGACCGGGGCCCGCCTGGCGGAGCACCCGGAGCCGGCGGTCCGGTGCGCGATCGCCGCCGGCGCCGCGGACGATCCGCCGGGACCGTTGGTCCGGCTTACGGATGATCCGGATCCGTCCGTGCGGCGGGTCTGCGCGACCGACTCGCGCAAGGCCCGGACATCTTCGTCCGCAACGCCATCGCGGCCCGCCCGGACACCCCGCCGGCCCTGCGCGAGCGGATTGCGGCCACCCTGGAGACAAACAACCCCGTCGCCGAGGGGTTCGTGACGTACCGCCGCAACCCCAACGTCGGTGGCACGCCGCCACCGACCCGGCGAATACTCACCCGGGAACAGGCGCAAGCACTCCTCGCCGAGGCCGACCTGTAGGGCGAACGAAGCGCCCGATCATCCGTTCTCCCGTGCCCGGGAGGACCGGACGGTCGAGGCAGGACTTCCGCTCCTTGGCGGGTCGAGTTTGCCCCGGGGCCGTCGGCCCGGTTCAGGGCCCTCCGCGCAGACCTTGAGCCCTCGGGTGCCGTGACGGGCTGCGGGGCGGCGGCGAGGTCGTCAGCCGGGGCTTCCGGTACTGCGGTGGCCGTAGCGGCTGAGGTTCGGCGGAGCGCTGCCCCGGAGGTTGGAAGTCGGCGTAGGGGTGTTGGCGGACGCCGGTGCCGGTGCCGGTGCCGGTGCCGTGGACGAGGACGCGCCGCGGCTGGGCGGGCGTGGGCGCGCGGTGGGCGTGCCGAGGAGGTGCAGCACGGCTTACCGGAGCCCTGACCGTCGTCGCCCTGGCCCGCCGAAGGCGTAGATCTCCTTGGCCGAGACGGTCACGGCTGCGCTCGCCCCACCGCCGCTGTCGTTGTCGTTGTCGCTCGACGGCAACGTCGCCGCCTTCGACACGGTGCCGTTCCAGTGGTAGGCCACCGTGTCGTACGTCTTCGTCGCGGTGCCCATCACCCACAGGTCGCGGCCCGAAACGCCCGTGACCTGCTGGACGCTGAAGCCGGGCGGAGTCGGCACCGGCTTCCACGTGACGCCGTCGAAGTGGAACGCCTCGGCCTTCCAGTCGCTCATCGTCCAGCCGAGCGCCCACATGTCGTTGGGGGCGAACGCCTTGAAGGCGGCGAGCGTGGAGCGAGCGTTGACGGCCTGCTTCGACCAGGCGGCGCCGTTCCAGTGCCAACGCTGTTGCTCGGCCTGTTGGTCGAAGATGTAGAAGTCGTCCCAGGAGACCACCGCCGAGCGCGGCGATGTACGAACTGCTCTTGGGCTGAGCGATGTTCGGGTTGGGGATCACACTCCATTTCGTGCCGTTCCGGCAACGGACGTCCTGGCCGGGCGTAGTGGCCGGCACGTCGCCGGAGACAGTCGTCTCCACCATGTCGAGGCGGCGCATGTTCTCCGGGTATGCGCCGAGGTCGACCGGGCGCCAAGTGCCGACGGCCAACGGGCGCTTCAGGTTGTCGGGACCCTGTGCGGCCGATGGAATCGGCGGCTTCTTCGCGGAGCTTCCGCTCTCGTCCGCGTTCGCGTACACGGTGGTCGCGCTCACCCCGGCCACCAAGGCTGCGGTAATGGCCAGGCTCCTCAAACTGCGACCACTACCGGCCCGTCACGGACATCCCCCAGCCGAACCCGTACGCTGCTGCCGCCCGGCCGGATACCCTGACGCTCTCCTCCGGAACGCCGACAGCGGGGCGAAGAGCGCGCCCAACGGGCCGCCCCGCGCGACTGTATGTTCGTGTGCTGTGACCAATGATGACTATCAGCGAGTGATCGCCGACCGCTATCGGCTCGTCGATCGAATCGGCCGCGGTGGCATGGGCACGGTGTGGAGTTCCTGGGACCAACTCCTGGAACGCACCGTGGCGGTCAAGGAGTTGCATATCGTCGGGGAAGGCGAGGAAGACCGGACCCGGCTGCGCCGAGTGCTGCGCGAGGCCCGCGCCGTCGCCCGCATCTCACACCCGTACGTGATCGACATCCACGACCTGGTCGAGTTCGAGGACCGGCTGTGGATCGTCATGGAACTGGTGGACGGCCCTTCGCTTTCCCAGCACCTCGCCGGAGAGGGCCCACTGCCACTGCACCGGGTCGCCGAGATCGGCCTGCAACTGCTGGCGGCCCTCGAGGCCGTGCACAAGGCGGGTGCCCTGCACCGGGACGTCAAGCCCGCCAATGTGCTGTTGCGCGGCGACGGCAGCGTCGTACTCGTCGATTTCGGCATCGCCGCCCTGGCCGACAACGCAACCCTCACGCTCACGGGCGACATCGTCGGCTCGGTCGATTTCATGGCTCCCGAGCGACTGCACCACCGGCCGACCGGGCCGCCGAGCGACCTGTTCTCCCTGGGCGCCACGCTGTGTGTGCTCGCGACCGGCACCGCTCCCTTCAGCCGCTCCTCACCCGCTGCCGTCGTGTACGCGGTGGCTCACGAACCGCCCTTCGTTGCCGAGCACGCGGGCCCCTTGCGTCCCCTCGTCGAGGCTCTGCTGCGCAAGGACCCCGACGAACGTCCCACCGCCCCCGACGTGGCCGTCGCCTTGCGCTCGATGTGTGGCCCGACGACGGTTCTTTCGCCGCCGCAGGAGACGCGACAGCAGGCTCCGCCGTCGTCGGGGAGTCCGCGGCGTCGGCTGCGTTGGGCCGCCGTCGCGTCGGTCGTCGCAGTGCTCACCGGAGGCGGGGTCACCGCCTACGTCGTTGGACATTCCTCCAAGTCGCCACCGCAGTTCGCGGAATCGGCCAATCAGGCACCCGGTGAACCAGGGACACCGACACCGAAGGAAACGGCGACACGGACACCGAAGGAAACGGCGACACGGGCGCCGACCGGCGCGGTGATGCAGGCTCCCGACAAACCGAACGAGTACTGGGTCTTCCTCGGAGACCGGTACCAACGCATGTGGGTGGACGACGGTGACCACAAAGCCCAGCCCATGCAGGAACCGAAGCCGCTGAGCAACTGGTCGGCGTTCAGGGACCTTCCGCAGTTCTCGGCCCGGATCGATGCGGTCATGCAGGCGCCGGACACGTCCAATCAGTACTGGGTGTTCTCCGGTGATCAGTACATCCTGATCGAGGT
>NZ_WWJX01001152.1 GCF_009865215.1 Streptomyces sp. SID3343
CGTCCTTCCCACCGCCGGAAACCCCGCCGACGGACCGCTGGGCGCGGCGACCGCGCCGACCGGCGGCCCGGCCATCCGGGAACTGCACGAACTCGACGAACTGCAAGCCGTCGCAGACCTGTTCGTCGACATCTGGGGCCCGTCTCCCGGCAACGACCCGATCAACGTCGAGCAGATGCGGGCGCTGTCCCACGCCGGCAACTACGTCGCCGGGGCCTACGCGGACGGGCGTCTGGTGGGCGCCACGGTCGCGTTCTTCGGCGCGCCCGCCGGCGAGACGCTGCACTCGCACATCACCGGTGCCCGCGCCGGACACGCCGCCGGCTTCGCGCTCAAACTGCACCAGCGCGAATGGGCCCTGGCCCGCGGCCTGAAGCGGATCACCTGGACCTACGACCCGCTGATCCGGCGCAACGCCTACTTCAACCTGGCCAAGCTCGGCGGCCTGCCCATCGAGTACCTGCCCACGTTCTACGGCACGGTCGACGACGCGATCAACGGCGGCGACGACACCGACCGCGTCCTGGTCGAGTGGGACCTGTCCCACCCCGATGTCGTCGCGGCGGCGCGGCTGGACCCGATACCCGTACGGGTGCCACCCAACGCCGAGCCCGCCCTGTACGCGCGCAACGGCCTGCCCGTGCTCGGCCGCCCCTACGCCGACACGCTG
>NZ_WWJX01001153.1 GCF_009865215.1 Streptomyces sp. SID3343
CTCAACCGCAGCGCCGACGGTGTGGCGTACACGATCTGGAAGACCGCGGTCGGCGGTACCACGCCCACCAACGACTTCTCGGTCTCGGTCACTCCCGGCGCCGGCACCGTACAGCCGGGCGGCAGCACCTCCGCGACGGTCAACACGATGACCACGAGCGGCTCCGCGCAGACGGTCGCGCTGACCTCAAGCGGCGCACCCAGCGGCGTGGGCGTCAGCATCAATCCCACGTCCGTCCAGTCGGGCGGCTCCGCCACGGTGAGCATCACCGTCGCGGCCGGCACCACGCCCGGCACCTACCCGATCACCATCACCGGCACCGGCGCGGTCGCCCACGCGACCACGTACACGCTGACCGTCGGCGGTACCAACCCGGGAAGTTCGCTCCAGAACGGCGGCTTCGAGCAGGGCACCGCCAACTGGACGCAGAGCGCGAACATCATCTCGAACAGCACCCAGGCCACCGCGCACGGCGGTTCCTGGTACGCCTGGATGATGGGCTACGGCAGCACCGCGACCGAAACCGTGAGCCAGTCCAACGTCACGGTCGCGCCCGGTGCCTCGACGCTGCGCCTGTGGGTGAAGATCACCACCCAGGAGGTCGGATCCACGGTCTACGACACGCTCAAGGTGAAGATCGGCAACACCACTGTGGCCACCTACTCCAACGCCAACGCCAGTAGTGGTTACGTCCAGAAGACCGTGGACCTGAGCGCCTACGCGGGCCAGACGGTGACCCTGCAATTCGCCGGCGCCGAGGACGCGTCGGCCACGACCACCTTCTACGTGGACGACGTCAGCATCTCCTGACCCGACGTCGACCACCCGACAGCCAGGCCCCGTTCCCGGCGCACCACCCGGGGGCGGGGCCCGGTGTCGTCCGGAACGACCTGCGATCCACTCTCCCGCCACAGGCGACAGTGAATGTCCGACGAGCGCGACGACACGCCGCACCTTGTAACCAACGCTGTGGTTTCCGTTACTGTCGGCTCGTCGCCCGCCAAGGTCGACGCCGTCCAACATCGGTTCGTCCGGCAAAGGCAGTCATCACTTGAGCAGAGCAGCCCTGCACAGCACCACTTTCGACGGTGCCGTGCTCGTCGACACCGGTTTCAGGGGCGCGGGCTTCGGCGAGCCCGCAGGTGGACGACCCGCGTCCTTCTCCGACCTCGCGAGTGCCGCGCTCGACGGCACGGACTCCGCCGGCACCCGTGCGGACGACGCCGACCCGAACAACGCGGGCGCCGGCCCGGCGGTGGGTGTTCTGCTGTTCACCCTGGACGCCGCGCTCGCCCAGGACTTGCGGGCGAGCGTGGCCGGCGGGGCCGTCACCCCGGCCGTCCACCAGGCGTTCTCCGACCAGGGGTTCGCCCTGTTGGACGGGACGCAGGCCACCGGTTCCTCCGGCTCGTCGTGGCGCATCGACAACGGCGACGAGAGCCGGCCCCCCACCGTTCTGCGTGGCAACTACGCCGTCTTCTCGGTGATCCTCCGGGAAGGGCCGCCGCGCCTCGCCGTATACGGAACGTATGTATGGGTGGCGAGAGTTCGGGCCGAGGACCGGAAGCTGTACGTCACCAAGGTCGAATGCGCGCTCACGACCCCGGACCCGTCGATGGCGAGTGCCGAGAGCGGCTGCCCGAACGGGGATCTCGAATCGTCGTGGCCGCTGCCCTGCGCCCCGGATCCGGACAACCCCGGGTGGTGCCTGCCGATCGGCTCGTAGCTTTCGTGCCGTGCCGTGGCGTGTCGTGCCGTGGCGGGTGTTCTCGCCGCTTTGCGCGGCCCGCGCCGGACGGCGGCTCACAGCCGGCCCCGTACCCTGTGAGCCCCGAAGCCAAGGACCGGACACCGTGCAGCGCAGCCCCGAGCAGCAGCAGATCATCCACACCGCCACGACGGCCGCCGCACCGTACGGTGTCGCCCTCGGCGGCGCTCAGGCGTTGCGGCAGCACGGCCTCGTGGACCGCAGGACCGACAACGTCGATCTCGTCCTCGCCACGCGCGACGCCAAGCGACTCACCGCCGCGCGAGCCGCGATCGTCGATGCCTTGGTGGCGGAGGGCTTCACCGTCACCGTCGACGGCAAGGCCACGACCAAGACCTTCGTCCGGTTCACCGCCAAGGCGGCCGGGGCGAAGCAGGCCGTGCCGGTCACCCTCCACGTCGACAACCGCGAGCACGAGCCCGTCGTCGTGGACGACGTTCCGGTGCTGCACCCCGACGACCTCGCCGCGGCGAAGGTGGTCACGCTGGGGCTCCGTTCCGAAGCCCGCGACGCGTTCGACGTCCTCGCCCTGTCGGGCTCCTACACCACCGCGCGGCTGCTCGATCTCGCATTGGCCAACGACCAGGACCTGCGTGCCGAGGACTTCCTCACCGGCTTCAAGCACATCACCGAACGCGAGGACCCCGAGTTCGTCCGCCTCGGCTACACCACCGAGCAAGCCGGCGCCGTACGCGCGTACTTCCAGGGCTGGTTCACCGAGCTCTCCGCCCGCCGAAGTCGCCCCATCTCGGCCGCGTTGGACCCTGAGATGCTCGCGAAACTCGCGGCACTGGCGGGGACACCGGTACCGGAGACGGCCGCGCCGGAGGATCCGCAGAGCCCGCCGAGCTCGCGAAGCACACAGAGCGGGCCGGGCAGGCCAGGCAGGTCGGGCAGGTCGGGAAAACAGGGCAAGCCGCCGCGACGCGGACGTCAGGGCTGACCCGGCCGTCGGCCAATCCGCCCTTGGCCGCCCGCCTTTGACCGCCGTCCGCGCCGCGCTTCGCCCGTCGCCGCCGGCGCACGGCCTACTGTCTCCCATTTGGGAGACACGGCCACCCGACGGCCGACACCGGACACCGATACCAAGTCCGACGCGGCCGGCCGGACGCCGATCCCGTCACGACCCGTCACTCGATCCGGAGTTCGCCCATCTCGCTCCACCCGTCCGCACCGTCGATCAGGGTGCTGACGATCCGAGGGGTGTGCCGCACCAGCGGGCGGATCCGCTCCAACGCCGCCTTGAAGTGGTCGGAGTTCACGTGGGCCGCCGCCGCATCGTCACGGAACGCCTCCACCAGCACGTAGGTGTTCGGGTCCTCGACGCTGCGCGACCACTCGAACCACAGGTTGCCCGGCTCACCGCGGGTGGCTTCGGTGAACGCCTCGACGTGTGTGGGCCACTCGTCGGCGTACTCGGGCTTCACCGGAAACTTCACGACAATGAAAATCATTGGGTAAATCTAGGCCATCACCCTTGCCCTGACCCGGCCATCACCACACGGAGAGATGTCGCGTCGGCGATGCCGGGCGGTTCCCACCCCCACGGGCCAGGCGATGCCGGGTTCCTACCCCACGGGCTGTCGCTCACCGACGCCGACGCGCCACCTCCGCGGCCCGGGAGCACCGGGGCGGCACCGTCGTCCGGGCCCCGCGCCGAGCGCTACGCGGCGTCGGTACGCCCGAGGGCGGAGGCCGGGTTGCACGTGCTGGTGGCCGCCGAGTTCCACCACGAGCGGCCGCGATGATCGGTGGGCGCGCCGATGCGCGGCCGGCGGGCGTAACGTTTCCGGTTCCGGCGGACGTGTCGGGTCGGACCTGTATCGACGCACGTGAGGATTCGGCACAGTCATGCGAGAAGTCGTAACGATCCTTGACGACTATCAGGGTGTCGCGCTGAGCAGCGCGGACTGGACGGCCGTGCACGCGGTTTTCGATGTGGAGGTGATCGGCGAGCACATCGCCGATCCCGACGAACTGGTGACGCGGCTTCGAGGCAGCAGCGTGGTCGTCGCGATGCGGGAACGGACCCCGTTTCCCGCGTCGGTCCTGTCCCGCCTTCCCGCCCTGCGTCTGTTGGTGACGACGGGGATGCGCAACGCCTCCGTCGACCTGGCCGCAGCACGCGAGCACGGCGTGCTCGTGTGCGGGACGGCGGGCGGCGGCAACGACGTGCCCGAGTTGACGTTCGGCATGATGGTCGCGCTGACCCGCGACTTCGCCGGCGCGGACCGCGACGTGCGAGACGGCCGCTGGCAGCGGGGCATCGGTCCCCGGTTGGCCGGGCACACCCTGGGCGTGGTGGGTCTGGGCAGGCTCGGCGGCCCCGTCGCCCGACTCGCCCAGGCGTTCGGGATGAACGTGATCGCGTGGAGTCCGCACCTGACCCGGGAACGCGCCGCCGAGTGGGGCGCGACCGCGGTGACCAAGGAAGCCCTGTTCGCCGAATCCGACGTGGTCACGATCCATTTGCCATTGGCTCCCGGCACGCGCGGCATCGTGGGCGAGAAGGAATTGCGCGGCATGCGCCCCACCGCGTTCTTGATCAACACGTCACGCGGGCCGATCGTCGACGAGGCCGCGCTCGTGTCGGTCCTGGCCGACCGCGCGATCGCGGGCGCGGGCCTGGACGTGTACGACACCGAACCGCTGCCGGGCGATCACCCGCTGACCCGACTGCCCAACACCCTGTTGCTGCCGCACATCGGGTACGTCACCACCGACGCCTACGCGGTGTTCTTCCGCGACGTGGTCGAGGACGTGCTCGCGTTCGCCGCCGGCCGACCGGTGCGCGTCCTCGATATCGAGTAGCGGCGGATCCGTCGGGCCGGCCCGACCGGACGACATCCGGCCGCGTCGACGGCGACACGAAAAACGGCCGGCGGTTTGCGCGTGCCGAACGGCACCCGACGGACCAGACTGACACGCATGAAGGATCACGAGGGATCGGCGACCGTGGTCCTGCCGGGCGGCAGGCGGATCACTGTGGACGCGGTAGTGGACGCCGACGACGAACGCTTCTACGACCCGGGGCCGGACGCGACGCCGATGGGTTGGACCGCCACACTGGCCCCCCGCAGCCGGTCGGCCCGCATCGACCTGCACGAGATTTATCGCGCGGGACGCGGGCGACTGTGCCTGCCGTGCGGCGAGCGCGACGAGTTCCTGGTGGTCGGCATCCGGATCGGGGCCGGCCACCGCGACCGCATCGACGTCCAGGGCACGGGCGGCCCGGCACATCACGGGTAGTCGTCACGGGCCGCTGTCCCACCGTCGCCGTCCCACCGTCGCCATCGCCGGGCCGCCGTCGCAGGGTTGCCGTTACCGGGCCGCCGTCGCCGGATCACCGCCGTACCGCGGTCGCCCTCGCCGGGCCGCCGACGACCGGAGGGGTACGGGCGCGTCACTCGCGGTCGGCTCCCGGCCACTCGTTGCCACCCTCCCACGCCACCCGGTCGCGGTCGTCGGGATCGAGCCCGAGCCCGGCCGCGAGGCCGTCGAGTTCACCGCGACTGCGCACCTGTCGATAGCCCCCGTCGGGGAGCATCACCAACCGATACGCGTCCCCCGGTCGATACGCCTCCACCACCAGGTCGAACCTGCCGTGCGCCTTGTCGCTCATGAGTACAACGGTTGCGCGCCGAGGCCCGACCGGCCACCCGCCGTCGGCCGTCGCCGACGCCGGCCCCGATCACGCGTCGCGAACACCCGTGACTCGCGATGCCCGAACCGCCGGAAGGCGTCCGCACCGCCGCGGAGATACCGCCGCGAA
>NZ_WWJX01001154.1 GCF_009865215.1 Streptomyces sp. SID3343
GAGGGGCGCGGGGGCGGCGCGCCGAGGGCGTCAGGGGCAGTTGGGTTCGCCGGGCGCCGGCGGGACCCGGACCGCGTTCCACGCGGCCTTGGTCTTGAGGAAGACGCCGCATGTCGGGTCGAGCGCCTTGGCCGCCGCCAACGTCTGGCGCCGTTCCTGCACGTACTTCGTACCGCTCGTGCGCAACAGCAGGCCGCCGTAGAAGACCCGACCGGCGGTCTGGATGCCCACGCCGGTGACCGTCGAGCCGTTGCAGGTCGGGCTGTTCGGCTTGCCGCCACCGGGGTTGGAGCCCTCGGCGAGCAGGTAGAACCAGTGGTTCAGCGGGCCCGACGCCGTGTGCTCGTCCGGCGGCAACGTCGACGAGTAGCAGTTCGGGTCTCCGGTCAGCGAGGGGTTGTACATGTAACGGAGCGGCCCGCCACCGTCCAGGTCGACCATCTCGCCGACGGTGTAGTCCGGGGTGTCGAAGGGCGCGGGCTCGTTGGCGTACGCCTCGGTCAGCGCCCCCATGATGTCGCCGGTCCCCTCGGCGAGTCCGGGTTGGGCGAACGGGTAGCCCGGGCTGGTCGCGTCGACGCCGTGGGCGAACTCGTGTCCGACGATGTCCATCGCGCCCAGCCACTGGCTCCGCGTGTCGTGACCGATCACGATGCGCGATCCGTCCCAGTAGGCGTTGACGTCGTTGAGGCCGACC
>NZ_WWJX01001155.1 GCF_009865215.1 Streptomyces sp. SID3343
GGCGCGGGCGATCGCGGCCCACCACGCGTTGTCGAGGCCGGGCAGATCGGCGAGCCTGGGGTCGGCCACCACGGCCGCGGCGACGGCGGCCGTCACCTGCGGATCGTCCGCGCGGACGAGGTCGCCGAGCAGTTCGGCGTCGGCCGGCACGGTCCGCAGCAGGGCCGCGATCCACCCGGCGAACCGGTTCTCGGCCACCGGTTCGCGGCGCAGGGTGAGGAGGTCGGCGGCGGTGTGCGGTCCGTCGATCGGGCCGCCGCCCAGTGCGACGCGCAGCACGTCGGCGCGG
>NZ_WWJX01001156.1 GCF_009865215.1 Streptomyces sp. SID3343
CCTTCGCGCCGGAGTAACCCATCACTCCGATGACAGCGACGGCAGAGAGAGCGGCAGCAAGCACCGAGCGAAGCAGTCTCTTGCGCATAGTCGGCTTCGTCCTCACTTGTGAGTCTCCTCTTCCCCCGTCAGGTAAGACGATGGCTCATTCGAACACGTCATGGCCACACAATCGGTGCATCATGTTCCTGCATGTTCAGGACCCTGGGGGGTGGAGATTTCG
>NZ_WWJX01001157.1 GCF_009865215.1 Streptomyces sp. SID3343
GAGCACCGTCGGTGGATAGAACCAGCCCTTATCCTCGGGAATCTCACCACCGCAACGCAGGGTGGCGCCGGCCTCGATAGCTGAACGCACCAGGCCGTCAACTTTTTCGCGGTCACGCTCGGTGATCATGGGCCCGACCTCGGATTTTTCGTCCAACCCGTCCCCGACGACCAAACCGGACATCATCTCGATCATCTTGTCGGTGAATTCCTCGGCCACCGA
>NZ_WWJX01001158.1 GCF_009865215.1 Streptomyces sp. SID3343
CGTCGGTCAACCGGGCCGCGTCGGCCGCGCAGACCGGGACGTCCCGCGCGGCACCTCCGGCCGGCGACCATCGCATGTCGCGCACGGACGGGCCGTGGCGCGGGTCGAAGAAGCACGGCGGCCGACGTTCGGGAAGCGGCGAACCGTCGCGTCGGGCCCGGAGGGTCGCGAGCGCGAACCGGCCGTCGTCGAGGGCCTCGCTGACGTTGCGTACGTCCTCCGGGCCCCGGGCCGCCGCCATGGCCGACTTGGCTCGCTCGTAGGCGTCCAGGGCCCGCGTCCAGTCGTCGCGCATCGCCGCGTCGGATTCGGCCGCCGCCGGATCGAACGCGGCTTGCTCCAGCGTCTCGCCGTATGCGGTGATGTCCTCGTCGACCACCGGGCGCACCTGGTCCAGTTCCTCGCGGGCGCGTGTCGCTCGACGCGTCCCGGCCCGCCGGCGAAGCGCGAACGCCCCGGCGACGCC
>NZ_WWJX01001159.1 GCF_009865215.1 Streptomyces sp. SID3343
CCCGGTCGAGCACCGGGTAGGTCCGGAAGTCCAGCCCCACCAGGTGCCTGTCCCGGTGCCGCACCGGGAACACCCCCGACCAGGGGTGGCCCTCCAGAATCCGGGCGAACAGCCCCAGCACCTCCGTACGCCGCTCCGGGGCCACCAGGACGTCCGCCGCGAACCGCCCCACCGCCTGGTCCGCCGGGAAGCCGAGCAGGGCCT
>NZ_WWJX01001160.1 GCF_009865215.1 Streptomyces sp. SID3343
TTCTGGAGGCGGCCCGGGCCGAGGACGAGGCCCGGTGGCCGGCCGCCGTCGCACGGGAGCGGGAGCAGGCCGGGCAGACGATCGTCGCGAGGGTGACGTTGGCGCGGGCACAGGAGATCGTGGGGAAACCCGGAGTGTCCTGGCCCGTTCCGCTGCCGGCCGCGGAACAGAGCGCGGTCATCGACCTGGCGGGCGCCGGTGACGAGGTCGCCGAGTTGTGGCGCGGCGAC
>NZ_WWJX01000120.1 GCF_009865215.1 Streptomyces sp. SID3343
GGGCCGGTGTCGGGCTGGTCGGAGTTCGTGGGGCCGGTGTCGGGGTGGCCGGAGTTCGTGGGGCCGGTGTCCGGATGGCCGCTGAGTGAGAGGCCTGGGTGACCGGTGGACGGCGAGCCGGAGTCCGGGCGGTTGGTGGGTGCGAGGTCCGCTCGGCCGGTGGGTGGCAGGCCGATGTCCGGCCGGCCCGTGGGTGCGAGGCCGAGGGACAGCGCGTGCCGGGTGGCCGCGGCGCGTACGTCGGTGGATGCGCGGCGGCACGAACCGAGTCCGCTGCACGCGGTCACGCCGCGCCACGGGGAGGCGGGGTCGCACGGCAGGCCGGCCGCTTCCAGGGCGGCGACGGTCGCCACGGGGTCGAGCACGTCGCGGACGACGACACCGCGGGTGGTGGTGATCCGCACGTCACCGCCGAGGGCGACCAGGGCCGCGACGTGCCGCTGGGTCAGCCGCCCGAGCGGCACGAGGGCCCCGACGGCGTGCCGGCCGTCCGACTGCGCGAGGGTCCCGATCAGGGGGTCGCCGCGCCGAGCGCTCGCCGCCACCGGGCGGGCACGCGTACCGTCTGCGGCGTCTGTCTCCGGTGACCGCCCCGCCCTGCCGGTCCTCCCATCGACCCCGTCCACCCGCTCTTTTCGGCCGCCGAGGCGGGCTGCGAAAGCCGCTGCGCCGGTCGGGAGTTCGCGCACGTGCCAGGCGCCCGAGGAGGCGCGGGCGGAGAGGAAGGCGCGGGCGGTTCGGATCACCGCCTCGGCGGCCCGCGCCGTCGGAACCCGCAGGGTGGTGTCGTGGCCGGCGACCAGGAGGGCGAAGGTGTCTGCGGCCACGGCGAGCAGGGTGATGTCCTGGCGGGCGGTCGCGACCGGGACGCCGCCGTCGTCCACGGCGATCAGGAAGCGACCGGACAGGGCGGCCAGGTCCGGGGACGCGCACAGCGCCTCGTCGATCGCGTCGACCACGGTGTCGGCGTTCACCAGGGCACGTGGGTCGCGGCCGGCCAAGGGGCTCGCGAGGATGTTGCGGACGCGGTCGTGGCTGCGGGTGGGGAGCAGGCCGGCGGCGGCGAGCGCGTCGGCGACGGCCGGAAGGTCGGCGTCGGTCAGACCGCGCAGTTGGACGTTGGCGCGCGCGGTCAGGTCGAGACTCCCGGTACCGAATTCCCGTGCCACAGCCGCGAGTTCACCCAATCGGGCGGCATCGATCCGACCGCCCGGGAGGCGTACGCGCGCGATCAGGCCGTCGTCGGCCATCGTGGCGTCGACGACGCCCGGGCACGCGTCGTCACGATCGCGAACCGCCATCGTGCCCACCGCCCTTCGTGTCGCATCGGTACGCCCGTCGGTATGCCCGGCCTGTCACCCCGTGTCGGATTGCGGGCAGCCCAGATGCGACACTGTTGCATATGGACGACGGCGCGCAGCACCCCACCCCCGACCCCGTGGTCGAGGCGGTGCGCCAGATTCGCGCGCACGGCGAGCGGGTCACGGTGGCCCGTACCGCGGTGCTGCGGGTGCTCGCGGACGCCGAGGAACATCTGAGCGCCGACGCGATCTTCGCCGCCGTGTCCCGCGCTGCCCCCGGCGTACACCGCACGACCATCTATCGCGCCCTCGACGCCCTGGAGCGGCTGGACCTGGTCGCGTTCACGCGCCTGCGGCACGACGCCGCCACCTACCACCTCGCCGGCCACCTGGTCGGCGGTACGCACGTACACGTCCGCTGCCGCGGGTGCGGCACGGTAAGCCACGCGCCCGGCGATCTGCTCGACGGCGCCGCCGGGCGACTGGCCGCGGAACAGGGCTTCACCCTGGAACCGACAGGCGTGGCCCTGACCGGCTGGTGCGCCGACTGCCGCGCCCTGACGTCACGCACGACGCGAACGACACGCGTGTAGCGGTGCGGCGGGGGCCGTGCGGCGCGGTATTTGGGGCGGCGCGGTGGGGGCGGGGAGCGCGTGCGGGCGGCCGGGCGTGGCCCTGACC
>NZ_WWJX01001161.1 GCF_009865215.1 Streptomyces sp. SID3343
CGAGATTCCGTCAGGAGCCGTACTGCGCCCGCCGACCAGTCCACGTGCGGCGTCGGCTCGTCCACGTGCAACGTCTTCGGCAACACACCGTGCCGCAGCGCCTCCACCATCTTGATCACACCCGCCACACCGGCCGCCGCCTGCGCATGCCCGATGTTCGACTTCAACGACCCCAACCACAACGGCCGATCCACCGCACGACCCCGCCCATACGTCGCGAGCAACGCCTGCGCCTCGATCGGATCACCCAACCTCGTCCCCGTACCGTGCCCCTCCACAACATCCACCTCGACCGCCGAAAGCCCCGCGTTCGCCAACGCCTGCCGAATCACCCGCTGCTGCGAAGGACCGTTCGGCGCCGTCAACCCATTCGACGCACCGTCCTGATTGACCGCACTGCCCCGAACCACCGCCAACACACGGTGACCCAAACGCCGCGCATCCGAC
>NZ_WWJX01001162.1 GCF_009865215.1 Streptomyces sp. SID3343
GAACTCCCCACGCAGGTGGGGGTGAACCGGTCTGCTCTTCGGTGACATTTTCTTCCCATACGAACTCCCCACGCAGGTTGGGGTGAACCGAACACCGTAGGCGCCCGTGTTCGCCATTGACAGAACTCCCCACGCAGGTGGGGGTGAACCGGCTCCTCCACACACCGGACCCGAACACACCGTGAACTCCCCACGCAGGTGGGGGTGAACCATGGCAGTGCACCGTGCGCGCGCCGAACGGAAAGAACTCCCCACGCAGGTGGGGGTGAACCG